>CACXGC010000153.1 GCA_902767155.1 uncultured Ruminococcus sp.
CACACGGGGATAGCTCGTTGATACTGTACGGGTTGCCGTACTTGAGCGAGAAGCCCCCACCTCTATAGGTGGGGGAGTATGTCACCTCATACTCAAAGGAAACCGTAAACCGGATGAAATTTATGGCTTGATGCTGAAAGCTTTCAAGTCGGTGGACGATGTTCAGAATGTTCCGGGCACAAATCCGGAAAACTGTGGAAATTACCTTATGCACAATCTTGGCATGGCAAAATGGTATGCAGCGAAATTTGCTGACTATCTGTCATGCAATGCCGGAAATCCTGAGATATTTGAATATCCGAAGTCGAAACGCCTGATAACAGAAGACGGTCAAAGTTTCTACGACTCGTGACACAAAAGAAATTGCTGAAAACAGTGCTGTTCCAAAATAGGAGCAGCACTGTTTTTGTGTTATTGAAAAAATATTTCGAGTGTTGTAAAATTAGTCTATGTGAGCAAAGCGGGGTACTTGTTTTCCATCATGTTCTACATACTGATAGAATATTGCAGAAGGTCTTGCCCAGATTCTGCCTTCGCCGCCGACTTCTTTGTAAATGACCAGTTCTTCGGAAGTTTCGCTGTCTTTTGCGAGACATACGAACTCATATATACCGCCTTTGAAATGACGATACTTTCCGGTTGTGCCTACTGCTGGAAGAGGAATGACCGTCTCCTCAGCAGGTGTTTCGGCAGTTTCAGAAGTTTGTTTTACAGATGGTACAGATTTTTCAACATCCTCAGGATATTCGGGAGCGTCACCGTTTGTGAGAACGAGAACTCTTGTTCCGTGGGCTGGTATCTGGATATTTACGTAATTTCCGTTTACATCGTAAGCGGTTTTGCCATCATACACGTCATAAAGCTTTGCGCCGCCGTGAGTGTTGAAACCGAGATTGAAATCGCTTGCGGAAAGGTTCAGGGCAATGTATACTGTCTGATCTTCAAACTGACGCTTGAAAACTAACTGTTCGTTGCGAATTACAGTATTTTCAAAGCTTCCGTACTGCAAAGCCTTATATTTGCGGCGTATCGCACCGATGCGGCAGACATGACGATAAAGTTCGTTGTCCTCTATATCCTCAACATTTACACACGGGCGCAGGGGATAGTCATGGTCGAAATGATTCTTCTGACCTTTTATGCCCCATTCACTGCCGTAATAAACAGCAGGTACGCCGGGCATGAAATATTCAACAGAGTAGCAGTTTTTGATATTAGTTTCTTCTCTTACAGTGCTGGCGATTCGATTTACGTCATGGTTGTCAACAAAGTTGTAAGTATATATATTGTGATAGATACCGCCGCCGGCAAACTGACGGTTGAGAGAGTGGGCGATTTCAAAATAGTTGTGGTCGTTGTGAGAGGAGTAAATACCCTTGTAACATTCGTAGTTTGTGCAGGAGTCCAGCAAGTCGGGATTGGCAAGACGGGCATAATCACCGTGAATTATCTCGCCCATAAGCCAGAACTGACTGTCTCTTCCCTTGCAGAAATGTTTAAGTTCACGCAGAAAATCCTGATCCATGCAGTAAGCAACGTCAAGGCGAAGACCATCAATTTTGAATTTATCCATCCACATTGCAACCGCATCGAAAATATGTCTTTTTACATCAGGATGGCGAAGATTCAGCTTTACAAGGTCATAGTTTCCTTCCCAGCCTTCATACCAGAAAGGATCTCCCCAAGGGCTGTTTCCGCCGAAGTTGAGATTCTGAAACCATGAACAATAGGGAGAACCCTGCTTTTTTTCCTGAATATCCTTGAAAGCCCAGAAACCTCTGCCTACATGGTTGAAAACGCCATCGAGAACGACTCTGATACCGTTTTCGTGGAGTTTTTCACAAATTTTAGCAAAACTTTCGTTATCGCCGAGACGGTTGTCTATATTATAGTAGTCGTTGGTATCATATCCGTGAGTTGTAGACATGAACACAGGACCGAAATAAACGGCATTTACGTGCATTTCTTTAAGATGAGGAATAAAGTCGATGACCTTATCGAGTCGGTAATGCAGTTCGCCGTCATTTATTCTCGGTGCGTCGCAGAAACCCAGCGGATAAATATGATAGAAAACAGATTCGTTGACCCAGTACATTAAATTCTTTCCTTTCGTATAGCAAGTGTAAGCTGTGGGTGAACAGCCTTAACAGTATAGCATAAATCAACAATGATTGCAATAGTTTTTGTTGACTTTTAGGCAAATATTACAAATTTGTTTTTGCTTGCCGAAAATAATTCAGGCTTTCCCGAAAAAAACAGGAAAGCCAATGCAGGTTAATGATTAGGGTAATTTTCATAATTGAATCGTTCATGCTCATTGAAAAGGTTGTTCACCTGTTCAATTGTAAGTGACGGGTCAGCGTTGTAATAGGGTTTCTTGTTCATGAAAGCGGTAATGAGCGGGTCATCGTAGCTGAGATTATAACGGGCAGTTATTTCATGTTTAGCAAGAGTGTGTGCGTCAATTTCGCTTAATCCGTTTATGTACAATCCGAATGTTACAAATTTCGGATGATCGCCATCATTATAATACGCATTGCAAAAATCGCTGATTAATTTGTTGTAATCCAATGTATAGGCGTAATATTCAGCAGGACCGGACGGACCAACATAATTACTTTCGCTGAGCTTTATTACATCAGAGTTTTGAGAAATAGGCACTATTTCAAAACAGTTATCATTGAATGATTCCTGCCATCTTGAGGTCAGAAAATTATGTGCAGATACAGCATCGTTGCCTTCGAGCTTATTACCGTCTTTGTCCATTATTTTTACATAGTCCATTTTACTGTCACCGTACAGTTCAACAAGGTATTCATTTTGTGTTACTAATACTCCGCTGTCATTTCGGTAACGGTATATTCTGACTTTCATATTATTGTTTTCGGCATAATCTATTGTTTCAAAATAACAGCTGTGCTCAAATTTCTCGTCACCTGTATTTTCATCAACATACAAAAGGTTCGCCTGTATATCAGCGGAAAGCGTTACGACTTTTTCCAATCTATTGTCAAAAAGTTCGTATATATCAATAGTTTTTTTGTCTTTGCTCCTTGTGACAAGTTCATAGTTGCTGTCAATGTCTATATTTGTGATAACATGACCGCCGGATGTATATTCTTCCAACGAATAAAGCTTGTCAAACATTTCTTTTTCGGATATATCACCGCTTTTGAATGAGGCTATAATGGAGTTTTCGTCATTTTCATCTACGGCTGATTGTTCGATTTGGCTTTTTTCTTCTACCTGTGATACATTATCAGAGGAAACACCGCATCCGCTGAGAATAGCTGCTGTCAATAAAAAGGCTGATACTATTCTGAATGATTTTTTTATTTTCATCACAATTTTTCCCCTTTCTATTAAAAGAGACTGCCGCAAAAGAAAAAGTTCTTATTGCGACAGTCACTTTTATGCAAAGTTTGAGTTATTTTATGAGCGCACAGACAGCGTCACCCATTTCGACTGTAGAAACTTTTTTAGTGCCTTCGGTGTAGATATCAGGAGTTCTTGTGGTTTTAAGTACTTCTGCAACGGCTTTTTCTATTGCATCGGCAGCTTCCGGCTCATCGAGTGAATAGCGCAGCATCATTGCAACGGAAAGAATAGTAGCAAGAGGATTTGCAATACCTTTTCCGGCAATATCCGGCGCACTTCCGTGAATAGGTTCATACATACCAAGCTTTGTACTGTTAAGGCTTGCGGATGCCAGCATACCGATAGAGCCGCTAATCATTGATGCCTCATCAGAAAGAATATCGCCGAAAATATTGGATGTTACGATAACGTCAAACTGTTTCGGATTTCTTACAAGCTGCATAGCGCAGTTATCAACATAAAGGTGATTCAGTTCAACTTCGGGATATTCTTTTGAAAGCTCTATCATTGTTTTTCTCCAAAGGCGTGAAGAATCAAGCACATTTGCCTTGTCAACGCTGGTAAGCTTTTTATTTCTCTTCATAGCCATATCGAAAGCAACTCTGCCTATTCTTTCGATTTCGTTTACATTATATTTCTCCGTATCGTAAGCAGCTTCAACGCCGTCTTCCTCGAAATTGCCTCTTTTGCCGAAGTAAATTCCGCCGGTAAGTTCACGGACGATCATAATGTCCATTGCGTCGCCGATAATGTCAGCTCTGAGCGGCGAGGACTCTCTGAGCGGTTCAAAAATAACCGCAGGGCGGAGGTTAGCGAAAAGACCGAGCGCACCTCTGATACCGAGCAGACCGGCTTCGGGACGGTTATTGCCGGGCTGAGTGTCCCACTTAGGACCGCCGACTGCACCAAGCAGAACGCTGTCACTTGCTTTGCATTTGTCTATAGTTTCCTGAGGCAGCGGAACGCCTGTTGCGTCAATGGCACAGCCGCCGAGAAGGGCATCAGTATAAGTAACGCTGAAACCGTATTTTTCTGCTGTAACATTCAGCACTTTTACTGCTTCATTGACGATTTCGGGACCGATACCGTCACCCTTGAGAAGTGTAATGTTATAATTTTTCATGTTTTTATCTCCTTACCTGTTATAATTCGGTAATACCAATTATAATGCTATTTTCAGAGATAGTCAAGAGTGATTGAACCGGCACTGTCAAAACAGCGACAGAAAATCCTGAAACAGTTCTACGAATTTGAAGCCGAAACGGTAGCGGTCACTGTCCGATACTATTTCGTTTTCCTTATCGCTGAGAACTGAACCGATGTCGCTTTGGGCAGACGGTACGCAGACAGCAGGATAAAGTACGCACCACCAGTTATGTCCTTTGCCTTCGCCTATTACAATTCGCAGAGCATCATATTTTCCGGCAGGGAGTGTAAAATCTTCGTAAACCCTTGTGTCAAAACTCATTTTTGTTATGCTGACTGTAACAGGGGCATTACTGCCGTTTTGTTTGAGCGTATTTTCTGCCGCTGTACGTATCTTGTCTATGTTTTTTTCGGCAATATGCATTGCATCAGCTTTGTCTTTGCAGTCGGCAAACAGTTCTTCTGCATACTCTGTTACAGTGTCACGGACTTTGAGTTTCAGAGCCTGATCTTCTGTACTGTCGGAATTTGCGAGAATATGCAGACGGAATACTTTGTCCTCAATATCTCCGCAGGCAGTGCAGAATCCTGTGAGAGAAAACAGACATGAAATTATGACCGCACAACATAAAGCTCTGAAAAAAAGTTTCATTAATATTAGCCTCCTCGCAAAATTCACATACAATGTCCAACAGTTATAATGTTGACTGTAACGGTCAGTTTTAATCAAAGACAAAAAAATCCGCAGGGCGTTTTGGTTGCCCTGCGGTAAGATTTTTTATCCTAAAGCGGCAAGAAGACTCCGACCTCTATAGGTCGGGGATGAATTGCCGGTCAGCCGTAAGGCTGACTTTTTGTTGAC
>CACXGC010000154.1 GCA_902767155.1 uncultured Ruminococcus sp.
TTCGTCATTTCTCCTCTCTATGAGGATATTTTTACACATTTAATCACTAATGTCAATATTTTTGGCTGCTTAAAAAATCTCCTTTACTGAATTTGGATAAATACATCAGCAGCAAAATCTGCCTTGAATAATATTAATTGCTGCATAGCTATAATATAATATATTTTTACAAAAAATGCAAGAAAATTTGTTTGAAACGATAATATTTTAGTTTCTTCAATTTTTTTGTGACTAAAATTGTTAAAAAGTTCAAAAAGTAACACTTTGGTAACAACCTGTTTTTTAAAATATATGTTATAATGTAAAATGGCTTATTTTTGCATGAAATAAATTTGGACGGTGTTACAATTGGAGAATAACAATATTTTTAGTGCAAATTTCAGTATGGATTACGACTTTAATGTAGTACTAACAGATGCAGATGAAACTTTTATAAGACTGTACGGTTTGTCTTTTTCTGATATAGGAAAAAAAGTCGAAGAAATGTTCTGCGCAGATGAGTGTGTACACATACATGATTTTATCAGAAAATACAGAGATTTACCATATGAGATTATGCGTATACGTGAATTTCCTGAAAATAATTCGTTGTGGCAGATATTCATAACTTCCGCTGATAATGTTTTATCTTTGGAGGGACATTTTTTACGTTGTGCTGGAAATTATGAAGCTATGTGTAATGATTTTTTCGGCTGCGGAGTTATCAGCTGTAATCAGAACGGGGAATTTTACCTTTCGGATATGAATAATTTTCTTGCGGGAATGATAGAAAATAATATTATAACTATGTCGGCTTTACAGGAAACTAACCAGTTTCAGTTTAGTGTACATAAAAAAGATTCAAGTTACGGTTATATAAATATTCCTATTTCGGGCGGAAAAATAAGGCGTTATTTCATGGGAACGATACCTGTAATAAGAGAAAACGGCATAAAAAATATTCTGATATTTATTATGTATGCGGGTTTGCATAATATGGCTGATAATTTGCTTATGGACAGACTTACGCCAAAAGAATGTGATGTTATGCGGCTTTGTATATCTGGTCTTTCAACGTATGAAATTGCCGAAAAATTCTATATTGCCGAAGGAACTGTGAAGAAAGAACTTCATTCCGGCTACAAAAAAATCGGAGTTTGCAGTAAAACAGAGGCGATTTTGAAACTTTACAATTTATGATAATGAATCAGGTTACAAAAAATGTTTATATTATTATACTCATTGACTTGTTCTTTTTTCTGTTATAATCTAATCAACTCATCCACCGGAGGTAAAATATATGAATTTAACTATATTTTGTGAAAAATATGCTCTTGCAGAGGAAATGGAAAAATATCTCAGCAATTATTCGGAACTAAAAGTAATTGTTTGTTTTGAAAACGAAAAATTTTTTTCATCTCTAAAAGAAAATCATGCTGATATTTTTTTGCTTGAAATTCATAATAATGATTCACTCGAAAAAATGATAGATGCAATACGAAAATATCAGAGTGAAGCTGTTATAGCACTTATAGGTAATTCGGAAAGTGATGCGGCTATTTCTTATCATTATCGGTGCGATGGTATTATGCTTGAAGAAAATATGTTTTCTGACATAGATCCTCTTATTAAAAAAATGATGTATCTTGCAAATCGTATCACTAAGGTGAAAATACTGACTTTTGGCAGATTTCGTGTTTATGTCGGAGGAAAACCTCTGCAATTTTCGAGCGAAAAGGCAAGAGAACTTCTTGCACTTTGTGTTGACAGAAACGGAGCGGACGTTAGTATTTATGAAATTATTGATACCTTATGGCCTCATCATACATATGATAAAAATGTGAAATGCCTGTGCCGTAAGGCAATAATGAATCTGAAAATTACACTCAGTGCCGCAGGTGTCGAATATATATTCGCCAGAAAAAGGGGTTTCTGCCGTATTGTCGCAGATCTTGTGGAATGTGACTACTTTTCTTTTATGGAAAATCCGGAAAAATATTCATCCAGTTTCCCTTGCAACTACTTGTTGGAATATTCTTGGGCTGAACGAACAATTTCTCATTTTCAGCCGCTCTATCCTTCTGATACGGATTAATGCTTGTTTGGATATTGAAATTTTCGCAGATAAATGGTATAGTATTAGTACTACAGCGAAAACGGATTTTGTTCCGTAAAAGTCTTTACGAGGAGGAAAGAATTATGAAAAAACATAACGGTGAAAAATTCTATATCACCACGCCTATCTACTATCCGTCAGGAAATCCGCATATAGGTCATTGTTATACTACGACAGCGTGTGATTCCATTGCAAGATACAGACGTATGCAGGGCTACGATGTGATGTTTCTTACGGGAACAGACGAGCATGGTCTGAAAATTGAACAAAAGGCCGCTGAAAAGGGTGTTACTCCGAAAGCATATGTTGATGAAATCGTCGAAATTTTCAAAAATCTCTGGAAATGTATGAATATAAGCTACGACAGATATATCCGTACAACTGATGATTATCATGTGGAATCTGTGCAGAAAATTTTCAAGGCACTCTACGACAAGGGTTATATCTACAAGGGTGAGTATAAGGGAAAATATTGTACACCTTGTGAAAGCTTCTGGACAGAGTCACAGCTTGTTGACGGAAAATGCCCTGACTGCGGAAGACCTGTGACAGAAGCAAAAGAAGAAGCTTATTTTTTCAGAATGTCTCCTTTTGCAGAGAGAATAGAAAAACTTCTCACAGAAACAGATTATCTCCAGCCAAAAACAAGAGCAACTGAACTTGTGAATAACTTTATCCGTCCCGGACTTGAAGATCTCTGTGTTTCCAGAACAAGTTTCACATGGGGTATTCCGGTAAGCTTTGACGAAAAGCACGTTGTCTATGTGTGGATTGATGCACTTTCAAACTATATAACCGCACTCGGTTACGGTAACGAACATTATAGCGATTATGATAAATTCTGGCCGGCAGATGTTCATATGGTCGCAAAAGACATAATGCGTTTTCATGCAATAATATGGCCAGCAATGCTTATGGCACTTGAACTTCCGCTTCCGAAACATCTTGCTGTTCATGGATGGATTACTTTTGACGGCAAAAAGATGGGCAAGTCTCTCGGAAATGTCGTTGACCCGTTCATGCTCAGCGAACGTTACGGCGCTGATGCAATACGCTATCATATCATGAGAGAAATGGCTCTTGGCGCAGACAGTTCTTTCTCAAACGAGATAATGATAAACCGCATAAATACCGACCTTGCAAACGGTCTTGGAAATCTTGTTTCAAGAACTGTAGCAATGGTTGAAAAGTATTTTGGCGGTACACTTCCGAATGAAAGAGAAGCCGGAGAATTTGATGATGAACTTATCGTATTTGCAACCGGACTTTCCGAAGCCGTTGACAGCTATATTGACAAAACTCAGCTTAATAATGCTCTTGCGGAGATATTCAAAGTTGTCTCCCGTGCAAATAAATATATCGACGAAACAGCACCTTGGGTACTTGCAAAAGATGAAGCCAAAAAGCCGCGTCTTGCAGCAGTTCTTTATAATTTGCTCGAAACTATACGTATAGTATCGACTCTGCTCTCAGCATTCATGCCGACAACTATGCCGAAAGTATGGGAACAGATAGGTGCTTCGGAATCTGATGTAAGTTACGATAACAGTGCATCTTTTGGTATACTGCCCGAAAATGTTACTGTTCACAAGGGAGAAATCATTTTTCCGAGAATCGACGTAGAAAAGGAAATTGAAGAGCTTAACAAGCTCATAAAGCCGTCCGAAACAAAACCGTCAGAGGAAAAGAAAGACGATGCTAAAAAGGCAGGAAAACCGGAAGGTGTTGCGATGATAGGCATTGACGAGTTCATGAAAGTAGAATTGACTGTCGCAAAGGTTCTCAACTGTGAGCCGATAAAGAAAGCTAAGAAACTTTTGAAACTTACTCTTGATGACGGTTCGGGCAAGGAGAGAACGGTCGCAAGCGGTATTGCAAAGTATTACACACCTGATGAACTCATCGGAAAGAGTGTTATTGTTGTGTCCAATCTGAAACCCGCTGTACTTTGCGGAGTGGAGAGCAATGGTATGATACTTGCAGCCGATGCCGGTGATGATGTAAAAGTAATCTTTGTTGACGGAGTTGCTCCCGGCAGCAGAGTACGCTGAATGAGTAAAACAAACGCAGCTAAGGCATATGCTTTGGCTGCGTTTTTGTCACGTTATGCATACAAAATATTCTCGTTCAGTATACTATAACAGCGTTTTCAGCTTTCCGGTGTTTCTGTGTCAGGCTTTTTTGCTTCGGTATTTCTAATAAGTGAAAATGCTGCCGGATAAAATGGAAAATCAAACTCTGACGGAACAATTCTTGCATTCATAGTGTAACCGTCATCATTTCCGAAAGGGTCAAACGGTGTCCCCGGCATTTCCGGATAATCACTGTAAATATTTTTGTTTTTACGCATAAAGTACATACTCCTTTACATCAGCGGTCAATCTGCTTTCATAAAAATTATGACCGGTTTTACATCGTATTATTCATATTGGGGGAGTAACAAAATAAGTGCCAAAAACATTGACAAAAGTGTTTAAATATGGCATAATGTGTTCATAAGGAAGTGAACTTATGAGCAA
>CACXGC010000155.1 GCA_902767155.1 uncultured Ruminococcus sp.
CCGCCGTTACCGCCATCGATTACGCCTGTACCCTTGCCTGTATCCTTGTTTACAAGTGTAACATTAGCGGGGTGCTTTGCGAAGTCAGTTCTTGATACTCTGATCTCAGCATGACCAGCAGCAGCAGCTTCTTTAGCAATGCTTGCAATCTGATTGAACTGAGCGTCTGAAATCTCAGATACATTAGCAGCACCGGTAGCCTCGATAGCAGATTTAGCTTCTTCGATCTTAGCGATTACGTTGTTAGCCTCACTTGCTGTAAGGTCTACATTCTGGAGATAAGTCTCAGCCTGGTTGATATAATCTACCGGGAGGTACTTCTCAACGCCCTGCATTGTTACAGAAGTATGAAGCTCATCGAGGATTCTCTGCTCGTCTGCGTTAATGCCGGCAGCAGAGGCAACTGTAGCAGCCGAAACTGCAACCACAGCTGAAAGCATAGCAGCAGAAAGAACCTTCAGTACTTTTTTCATGGGTATTACTTCCTTTCTATAATATGAATTGGATAATATTCAAAGAACGCAATACTGTAAATCGTCCTGAACTCTCGCCGGAAACAAAAAGGGGCGGCAAAAGCTAAAATCCAATCTGTAACAATTATAATATTTTCTTAACCTTTTGTCAATCACCAATTTTTATTAATTTGTCTTTTGTTTATATTGCATGAATCTTTTAAACACGAATTAACTGTAGCCCTATAAATCAACAAAAAAGCGACAGAAGAAAAACAAATCTCAAAATATTCATCTGTTAAAAAGAGATGTTTTTTGTTTATTATCTACAAAAATCACAATATCTATATGTTTAGTTCTACAATGGAAAAAATTGCATTTTTACAGGTTTAAACACTTTAGTATGATTAGTTTTGGCAAACTGTGGCTTGTAAGCGTATAAGTATTTACAGTATTCGGAATAAATGGTAAATTGTGCCATACTGAATAATCGGCAATATTAAGCCGGTAGGGGAAAATTTTTTCGGTAAATTTATTGCTGCAAAGAATGAAAAGCAGAATTGACACGGCAAAAATAACAATGTATAATAAAAATACAATACTTTGTTTGTTTGGAATGGGGATAAACGAAATGGCAAAAGAGAACAAAACAAACGCAATGCGTAAACTTGACAGTATGAAAATTTCGTATAAGGAACATTATTATGTTGACTCCGGAGCAATAGCCGGTGTGGATGTTGCAAAAGCATTGGGCGAGAATCCCGACCATGTTTTCAAAACGCTCGTTACCGAGGGAAAAAGCGGTAATCATTATGTTTTTCTCGTTCCTGTTGCCGAAGAGCTTGATTTAAAAAAAGCAGCGGCAGTTGTCGGAGAAAAATCTGTTTCTATGCTTAAATCAAAAGATCTTCTGGGTCTTACGGGATATATTCACGGAGGCTGCTCACCTATAGGAATGAAAAAATTTTTCAAAACAACAATACATTCCTCTGCGGCAGAATGTGAGACAATATTTTGCAGCGGCGGAAAAATCGGATTTCAGATAGAACTTACACCCGATGATCTTGCAAAAGTCATTACTTTTCAATTTCATGACATAATCAAAAACAGTTGATAGCTCAGGAGGCTTTTTTATGCTTGAACATATCGAACAGGCACATCAGGTGCTGAATGAAGTCAATAAAGCTGTACTTGGAAAGGAAACGGAGATCTTTGAGATCATGACTGCATTTCTTGCAAATGGTCATGTTCTTCTGGAAGATATTCCAGGTGTGGGAAAAACGACCCTTGCAATATCATTTTCGTCCGCAATGGGACTTCAATGTAATCGTGTACAGTTTACTCCGGATGTAATGCCTTCGGATCTGACCGGATTTTCAGTGTATCGTCGTGATGAGGACAGATTTGTTTATCAGCCGGGCAGCGTTTTCTGCAACCTTCTTCTTGCGGATGAGATAAACCGTACTTCTCCGAAAACACAGTCGGCACTTCTGGAAGTAATGGAGGAAAGAAAGGTATCTGTCGAGGGTACTACACGTGAAGTACCGTCGCCGTTCCTTGTAATTGCTACACAAAACCCGTCAGGTACAAGCGGAACACAGTTTCTGCCGGAAGCACAGATTGACCGTTTCATGATAAATATGTCGCTCGGATATCCGGATTTTGAAAGCGAACTGGAAATCGCACGTACAACAGGTACATCGTCAAGAACAGAAAAGGTTTCTCCGGTATTGAACCCCGAAATTTTTCTCGAAATGCAAAAAGATATACACAACATCTTTGTCAAAGACGAGGTTTACAAATATATGCTGAATCTTGTTTCGGCAACAAGAAATCATCCCTACATTGAAAGGGGAGCAAGTCCACGTGCAACTATAGCACTTGTAAAGATGTCAAAAGCTTATGCCTGGCTGCGCGGAAGAAAGTTTGTTGTTCCGAGCGATGTTCAGACACAGCTGCCGTATGTACTCTCTCACCGTATCATTGCTCATTCTTCGGCAAAACTGAGCGGTGTCAATAAGGCGGATATAATTCGCAGTATTGCCCAGACGGTGGAACTGCCGTATATGGGTGCGAAAATATGAAGAAAATTATAGCTTTGATATTGCTTCTTGTATTGTGGTATTTTGCCGGAATGCACCAGCAGTCGGCTGTTATGACTGTTGCGGTGTGTGCGCTTGTAGTCACCGTTTGCAACATAATTTTTGTAGCGGTGATGAAACCGAAAATAACTCCACGTATACCTCCGCAGGAAAACCGCTTTTATAAAGATACGGAATCGACTTTCAGAATTGTTGTCAATAACAAAAGCCGTATTCCGATAAATCGTGTATGTTTGCGCATTTCTATGCGTTATGTGACCGAAAAAAAGGGAATCTCAAAGAAACTTAATGCTGCCGCCGCTGCGCATGACGATACAGATGCTGAATTATATTTCAGAGCTCCATATTGCGGCATGATAAATGCTAAACTTTTGCGGGCTGAAATTTATGACTATTTTTCATTTTTTTCTGCGAAAAGAAAATTTTCGGATGAGGGGCAGAATATTTATATTTACCCGAAACCGGTGGAAATGAGAATAATTATGCCGCCGTTTGGTTCTTATACTGCAAATGCTATTGTTGAGTCGTCATCGAATCATTCGGGCGATGACCACAGCGAAATAAGACTTGTCCGTGAATACCGTGACGGAGACCTTATACGCCATATGCACCGCAATTACAGCGCAAAAACCGAGAAAATATGGATAAAAGAGTACAACAAAGAGAACGACTATATTTTCGACCTGTTTATTGATACATCCGATACAGAGATAAATACAGAACTGCTTGATGCTCTGTATGAGATAGTGTGTTCGATAACGTCTTCTCTTGTCAAGTTTGAGGTTATTGTCCGTGTACAGTGGTACGACAGGAATATCAAAGGAATGAATATGGTTTCCGTCTGGAATGAGTCAAGCATAGATGAAATGATACCGTTATTGTATCGTTCAGACCTTCGCTGTACTTCCGATGAATTTTCTGCGGCAGACTCATCAGTCGGTATGCTTATAAACAGTAAACTTGAATGGTTTTTTCTTGGTCAGCACGTTTTTTCGTTCACTTACGGGAATCTGCAAAAAGAATTGTGCGGAAATGTTTTTGACCTGAGGAGGTGATCACCGTCAAAAAAATAAAAATGTTTACACGAAAACAGTCTGTCACAAAAAAGGAAAAGCGCCTTATTGAGCAACAGCGTAAAATGCCGGATAGTTCTCCGTTTTTGCTGATATTGTACCTTGTAGGCATGACAGGACTGCTTTCTGCTGTGAATGAAGTTGCAAAACTGTCAACAGACGCATTTCTTATTGCGGTCATTGTTTCGGTGGCAGCAAGTACACTGTTGTGGTACATTTATATCTATCAGAATAAATACTTCAATTTTGTTGTACTCATGGGCTGTGCGGCTGCGATTGTTTATTCCCTTGTCCACTTTCGTGAAATAGATACAGCAGTTGTATCAATATTTACAGGAAATCCGTCAGCTCTGCCTGCTCCGCTCATATTGCTGTTCAGTTCTATGCTGATACTTTTCGTATTCACTTTGGAGTTTATTTCAAGAAATCATTCGTTGATGTTTCTTTTATGTGCGGCTATAATTATATTCACTCCCATAGGCGGTATAACGCTTTCTCCTTTGACAGTAGTAATGATATGCGTTTTTCAGTTCGGTTTCTATGTAATGAATATGGCTCATGCATCGCCGAGAAAAACACTTCATATGCCGAAAAAAGCAGCTATAACCGGTGTAAGTACACTTATAACTGCCGCAGCACTTTTATTGGCGTTTCTGCCGTCTTTTATCGCAGAGGATGTTTTTGAGGACGATATATACAGCGGTGTATATGTTGCGGATGCATATGTTCAGGATATCATCAAGGCTATTTCAAATATTTCGGAGACAGGTGTTACAGACGGTTCTGTCAGCAGAGGAAATCTTCGCCAGACAGGTGAAAAGGTCTTTACTGCCGAAACTTTAAACTATCCGCTGCAAAGACTTTACCTGAAATCATTTGTAGGAAGTGATTTTGATGGTGATGCCTGGAGCAATGCTTTTATGGATACGGTTGAGTTCTATAGTGTATATGAGAAAACTATTACCGAAGACAGACAAAACTATTACAACTCTCAAATGTTTTATCGTGAGGGATTTGTAAACAACCTTATAGTAAAAGCAAAAAACGAATATTTCCGCAAGGTAATAGAGGAGTTTGAAGGTTCTACCGGTCTTAAAGCTGAAACTGTTCGGATGAATGAAGGTCGTGACATTGTTATAACAGTTTCGGATTCCGAATCTTTCGATTTCACTATGGACGGATATTTTTTGTATCATAACGATTTTTTTTCAAACGTGCGTTCTTCAAATAAAATTGACGATGAGTTAATGAAATCCAGACTGAATTTTCCTGAATATCCGTTAATTCTGCTCGAAAATACCGATACAAGCGACCCGATAGCAGATATTTTTGCATGGAATGTTGAATCGTCAACGTACTACAACGATATTATTAAGGGAAATATGATACACATAACGCCTGAAGCAAATAAACCCCAGAATGTACTTGTTCCTTACGGAGCAAAATTCAGCGAAGGAAAAATAAGTAAATACAGCAGACAGGTATCTTTCGCTTATTCAAACCCGTACAAATATATCAATTCGTTCACTTGGGCGAAAGACAGTTCTAATGACAACAAAAATCAGGAAACAAATTCTGATGAGGAAACAGAGCCGCTTGAAGCATATGAGGATTTCATAAACTATTACAAAGATTCAATCAAAGCTCACTATACCAATGTGCCGTATGAGGATATGCCGAGACTTTTGGAACTTTGCAGTGATATATCGCTGGATGATGTCAATGAGATAACGACATTCATTCTTTACACATTGCAGACTCATGCTACTTATTCAACTACACCGGGGTCTGTACCGTCAAATAAGAACACTATAGAGTATTTCCTGTTTGATAATCATAAGGGATTCTGTGTTCATTTTGCAACATCCGCTGTAATGATGTACCGTATGTTTGGCATACCTGCCCGTTATGTTTCGGGATTTGCAGTTGATCAGGCTATGTTTAGCAACATGAATGATGCGTCTGCCGATCAGAATAGTGACGATTACAAATTCAAGGCTGATGTTACCGACAAAAGCGCACACTCATGGGTAGAAATTTTCCTTGACGGATATGGTTGGGTGCCTGTCGAAGTTACTCCGACAACCGCCGGAACTATGATCGCAGAATATCCCGGTTATGACCGTGGAGAAATGAACAGCATAATGAAAAAGTATGGCTGGCATTTTAACAAAAATTCTTCTTCGGAACAAAATGCCGGAAATAATGGCGGTGCGAATGATTTTGAATTGTCCAAATTACAGATAGTTCTGATAGTTATGGCAGCCCTGGTTGCTGCAACGGTTGCTTTTATCATGATCCGCAGAAAATATATTCTCAGAAATCAGGATTCTATGAGCTGCCGCCGTATTTTTCACAGATTGATACAAGCTTTACATTGCAGTGATCTGCTGACAGGTCTGAACGGTTCGGAAAGCTATTTTGCCGAGGTTCTGAGTGAGGCTGTGCCTGAAAAGACAAAGGCAGAATGTGAAGAAATGGTCGGGATATTGTACACGGAACACTATTCACCCGAACCGGTCACAGAAGAACAGAAAAAATTTGTAGCGGATTTCTATAAGAGTGTTGTTCCGTATCTTTATCAGCATACCAAATGGTATAAGAAGCCGGTTTTCCGATTTATCAAAGCACTTGCATAATGCAGACGAAAAAATACAGACTGAACCGTTTTGCGGAACAGTCTGTATTTTTGTCTTGTTTAAGTGATACTTATACGGAGAGCTTTTTGAGGAATGTTTTTGTACGTTCGTTTTTCGGATTGTCGATAACATCTTCCGGTTTGCCCTGCTCGACAATATAACCTCCGTCCATGAATATAACACGGTCGGAAACAGCTCGTGCAAAGTCTATTTCGTGAGTGACAATTACCATAGTCATTTTTTCCTTTGCGAGGTCTTTAAGTATGCGAAGAATTCCGGCGGTTATCTCAGGGTCAAGCGCAGAAGTCGGCTCGTCAAAATAAAGCATAGCCGGATTCATGACAAGCGCACGGGCAATTGCAACTCGCTGCTGCTGTCCTCCGGAAAGTTCACACGGATAAGCTTTTTCCTTGTCCTCAAGACCTACTTTTTTGAGTATCTGGCGACATTCTTCATAAACTTCTTCCTTGTCACGTTTCATAACGCTTATAGGCGCATCCGAAATATTTTTCAGTACATTGAAATGCGGGAAAAGGTTGAAATTCCGGAATACCAGTCCGAATTTAGATTTTGCCTCTTTCATTTCGGCTTTGGAAGGATAAACTGCTGTACCGTTTTCGCTCTTTACAACTTGTTTTCCGCAATAGCTGAGAGAACCGTTGTCCATAGTTTCAAGAAAAGTTGCACATCTCAGCAAAGTGGATTTGCCCGAACCGGATGGTCCGAGAATAGAAACTACTTCACCTTTTTCTACATAAAGGCTGATATCCATAAGAACTTTCTTTCCGTCAAAGCTTTTGCTGAGGTTGTTTATTTCGAGAAGTTTAATGCCCGATTCAGTTTTTTTGATGGAAACGGCATTTTTTTTCTCATCTTTGGCTAAATTTGAATTTTTCATTTTTTCCCCTCCTTATCTGTAGTAGTTCATTTTCTTTTCGATATGTTCCATGATGAATGCAACGAGGAAGTTGAATACATAATAGAATATTCCGGCAGCAAACAGAGGAATTATATTTGCTTGTGCAGCGGCAATTTGTTTTGCGAGGGTGAACATTTCAGTATAAGCAAGTACAAATGCCAGAGAGGTATCTTTTACAAGAGTTATTATCTCGTTTGTTACTGGAGGGAGTACGTTCTTTATCATTTGAGGGAATATTATTTTTCCGAAAGTCTGAGTTTTGCTGTAGCCGAGGATGGATGCAGCTTCACGCTGACCGTTCGGGACAGCCTGAATACCTGCACGAAAAATTTCTGCAAAGTAAGCGGCATAGTTGAGTGAGAAACCGATTATGACCGCATAGAAACGGTATGACTCATCAAGCGGTATGCGGAAAATATAGTAAGGAGCATAGCATACAACAAGCAGCTGAAGCATAAGCGGCGTACCACGCATTATGGAAATATATATTCTTGCTATCCACTGAACGACTTTGAAACGGGACATTCTGATAAATGTAAGAAGAAGTCCGAGCGGAAGTGAAAACAGCAGTGTAAGTACAAATATCATGAGAGTAGCCCCCATGCCGCCAATAAGCTGCATGAAAATACTGCCGTAATCAATTTCCTTATTCTTTTCAGAAACCGGAGTTTCGTCTTTGTCGATATTTTTATCTTCAATGTTCAGGCAGACACTTGTTTCAAGATTCCACTTTTTGGCGATTTCGTCAAATTTTCCGTCCGCTTTCATTTGATAAAGTGTTTCCTGAACTTTGTCACGGAGTTCGGTATTGCCTTTCTTGAAACCTATACCGTACTTTTCACTTGATACGACTTCATCAAGCATACGGAAAGTGTTTCCTCTGCTTTTTATCTGATAGTTTGCTACGCCGATATCCATACAGATTGCCTGCACCATGCCGCTTTCAAGGTTCAAAAATGCGCTGTTATAGTCGCTGACCTGTTGCAGCTTTTTAAAAGAATCAGCAAGCTTTTTATTTTCGTCTGTTGCGTCCTCGCCTGTAAAAGCGGCAAGTGCGGATGAATCAGCCTGTACAACAACAATCTTGTCTTTCAGGTCGGAAAGTTTATTAATATCCGAATCGGATTTTACAACAACGACTTGCGAGTTATCAACATACGGCACAGACCATGTATATTGGTCTTCACGTCCGTCAATTGTGAAACCGTTCCAGATACAGTCAATAGAACCGCTGTCGAGTTCCATGTCCTTTGAATCCCAGTCGATAGGCTGTTTTTTGAGAGTCCAGCCACGTCTTGCACAGACTTCTGCGGCAAGGTCAAGGTCAAAGCCTACATATTCGCCGTTATCGTCCTTGTAACCATATGGCGGAAATTCAGCGTCAAAGCCTACAGTAAAAGTTTCTCCTGAGGCATTATATGCTACAGGAGGAGCGAGGCTCAAAAATACAGAGCATAAAATAGCCATGCATAAAAAGCCGGTGAGGAATTTGCGAAAAAATTTCTCTGACATAAATATTCTCCTTTGATATTGTTGTTTTTTGTACAGTAAAGCATTATCATACAAAAACATTACCATTATACTATGTTATTTTGGTTAAATCAAGGAATATTGAGAATTTTTGATAAATGTCCGGCTCGGTTCGGTGTGACATACTCCCGCCGCCTACGCTAACGCTTAGAGGCGGGGGCTTCTCGCTCAAGTATGGTAACCCATACAGTATCAACGAGC
>CACXGC010000156.1 GCA_902767155.1 uncultured Ruminococcus sp.
AAAAAGTAGCATAAAAAGACTTGAAATTTAGATAAAATTAAGCTATTATATAAGTAATAAACAGTATTTGGTAAAAAAGGAGTTGTTATTTATGCAGCTTGCAAATGGCGGAATTAATGATCGTTTTCCTCTTGATTTGTTCCATATGGGCGAAAACTACCAGGCTTACAATTACATGGGTTCTCATCGTGCAAATGTTCTTGGCAAAGATGGTGTTGTCTTCCGTACATGGGCACCAAACGCAAAGTCTGTTTCTGTTGTGGGTGATTTTAACGGATGGGACAGAACCTGTCACAGAATGAACCGAACATCGGAGGGCGGCGTATGGGAATGTTTTATAGCCGATCTTGTTCAACCATATACAATATACAAGTACAGTATCGAAACATATGACGATGTTTGTATTATGAAATCGGATCCATATGCCTATCATTATGAAACACGTCCTAATAACGCTTCCGTATTTGTAGAGCTGGATGGCTTTGAATGGCACGATCAGGACTGGCAAAAGTATAAGAAGGAACATGAATCTTACAGCAGTCCTATGAATATCTATGAAATCCACGCAGGTTCATGGAGAAAGTACAAGGATGGAAACTATTTCTCATACAGCAAACTTGCTGACGAGCTTATACCGTATCTCAAGGATATGGGATATACTCATGTCGAAATGATGCCGCTGACTGAATACCCGTTCGATGCATCACGGGGATATCAGGTAACAGGTTACTATGCCGTTACATCACGCTACGGAAGTCCTTTCGATTTTATGGAATTCGTCGATAAGTGCCATCAGGCAGGTATTTATGTAATTATGGACTGGGTGCCGGCACACTTCCCGAGAGATGCTTTCGGTCTTGCAAGATTTGACGGTACACCTTGTTATGAATATGCTGACCCGAGAAAGGGCGAACATAAAGACTGGGGTACACTGGTATTTGACTACGGTCGTAATGAAGTCGTAAGTTTCCTCGTTTCCAGCGCTATCTTCTGGATGGATTACTATCATATCGACGGAATTCGTGTTGATGCTGTTGCGTCTATGCTCTATCTCGACTACAGCAGAAGAGACGGCGAATGGGTTCCGAATAAATTCGGCGGAAAAGAAAATCTTGAAGCAGTCGCTTTCCTTCAGAAACTTAATGAGGCGGCTTTCAAATATTTCCCCGAGGTACTCATGATTGCAGAAGAATCTACATCGTGGCCTATGGTATCACGTCCTACATATTCCGGCGGCCTCGGATTCAACTATAAATGGAACATGGGCTGGATGAACGATATGCTTCATTACATATCCCTCGACCCGCTTTACCGTCCGTTTAACCACGATAATCTGACATTCTCGTTTTTCTATGCTTTTTCAGAAAACTTTATACTTCCGATATCACACGATGAGGTCGTTTACGGAAAAGCTTCACTTATAAATAAAATGCCCGGCTCTTATGAACAGAAATTCGCCGGCGACAGAACTTTCGTCGCTTATATGATGGCTCACCCCGGTAAGAAACTTACGTTCATGGGTACAGAATTCGGTCAGTTCAAAGAGTGGGATTATGCTACAGAACTGGATTGGCTTCTGCTTGAATATCCGGCTCATAATGAACTTAAAAATTTCTATCGTGCTGTAAATAAATTCTACCTCGATAACTCTCCGTTCTGGGAGATAGATTACTCATGGGAAGGTTTCTCATGGATATCAAACGATGACTATACACAGAGCGTTATAAGCTTCCGCAGAATGGACAAGAAAGGCAATGAAGTTGTTGTTATCTGCAACTTCCAGCCGATGCTGCGTGAAGATTACCGCATAGGTGTTCCTTTTGACGGAACATACTCCGAAGTGTTTAACACGGATAATGCAGAGTTCGGCGGCTCAGGCATTACAAACGGCTCTGCAATAGTTTCTGACCAGATAGCTATGCATGGATTTGAACAGTCGATTTCTCTTACACTTCCGCCAATGTCTGTTATGTACTTTAAGTGCATACGCAAGAAACCAAAGAGAAAACCAAAGGCTCTTACAGACGGCACTGCAAAGAAACCAAGAAAGAAAAAGACAGCAGAAACCGCTGATGGTGCAGAAGAAAAACCTAAGACAAAGAAAACTGCTTCAAAGCCCAGAGCAAAAAAAGCTGAAAAAACAGAAAATGTTGATAAAACAGAATAATTCACTTACATGGAATAAATTATATTAAGGAGGAATACTAAATGTATCCAAAGCAAGAAGTAGTAGCAATGCTGCTGGCCGGCGGACAGGGCAGCAGACTTGGCGTACTTACTCAGAAATTAGCGAAGCCTGCAGTACCGTTTGGAGGAAAATACCGTATTATCGACTTTCCGCTGTCAAACTGCATAAACTCAGGTATCGACGCTGTCGGCGTTCTGACACAGTATCAGCCGCTCGTTCTGAATGAGTATATCGGCAACGGTCAGCCATGGGATCTCGACAGCAACAGCAGCGGCGTAAGCGTTCTTTCACCGTATCAGCAGGTTAAGGGTGCAGACTGGTATTCGGGTACAGCAAATGCTATCTACCAGAATATTAACTACATCGACAGATATAACCCTGATTATGTTGTTATCCTCTCCGGTGACCATATCTACAAGATGGACTACTCGAAAATGATCGCAGCTCATAAGCAGAATAATGCTGACTGTACTATTGCAGTTATTGACGTTCCGCTTGCAGAAGCATCACGTTTCGGTATCATGAATACAAATCCGGACGGCTCTATCTATGAGTTTGAAGAAAAACCGGCTCACCCGAAGAGCACAAATGCTTCAATGGGTATCTATGTATTCAGCTATGATAAACTTCGTCAGTATCTTATTGATGATGAGGCTGATGAAAATTCCGAACATGACTTCGGTAAAAATATTCTCCCGAAAATGCTTGATGACGGTCTCAGAATGTTTGCTTACCAGTTTGAAGGCTACTGGAAGGATGTAGGAACTATAGACAGTCTTTGGGAGTCAAATATGGATCTCCTTGATCCTAATGTTCCGCTTGATCTTACAGATGAATCATGGAAGATATATTCAAGAAATCCGGTTGTTCCTCCGCAGTATATCGCAGAGGGAGCACAGGTACAGAATTCACTTATCGCAGACGGCTGCTCGATAAGCGGTTTCGTTGATTTCTCGGTACTCTTCTCTAATGTTGTCGTAAAGCCCGGCGCAGTTGTTCAGGATTCTATCATAATGCCCGGTACTGTAATCGAGGAAGGCGCAGTTGTTCAGTATGCTATCGTTTCGGAAAATACTGTTATCGGCAAAAATGCTGTAGTAGGCGCACGTCCGGAAGATATTGCTGACAAGGATCAGTGGGGTATTGCTGTTATCGGTGACAACCTTAAAATAGGCGCAGGTGCTAAAATCGAACCAAAGGCTATGGTTTCAAAAAATGTAGAGGGGGTTGAGGAATAATGCGTGGCAACAATATTATGGGAATTATCTTCGCCAATCTGCATGAGGATCTCATAAGCGAACTGACAGAAGTAAGAATTATGGGCGCAGTACCCTTTGGCGGAAAATATCGTCTGATTGACTTCCCGCTTTCCAATATGGTCAATTCAGGTATCAATAAAGTAGGCGTTATTACAAAAAGCAACTACCAGTCGATTATGGATCATGTCGGCAACGGTAAAGCTTGGGATCTTTCAAGAAAACAGGGCGGTCTCTTCATACTTCCGCCGTTTACGGATAAGAGCGAGTACTCCAACCGTATGACAACTCTTAACAGCATACTTCCTTTCCTTCAGAATTCTACTCAGGAATATGTTGTTATTACAGACTGTGATACAGTATGCAACCTCGATTTTCAGGACGTTTGCAGAAAACATCTTGAAAATAATGCGGATATCACTCTCGTTTACAAGAGAGATATACTTCCCGAAAAATTGCATGATCCGGCTGTCCTTTCTTTTGATACAAAGGGCAAAGTTATAGATGTGCTCATCAACAGCGAAGTAAACGGCTCATGCAGCTTCTACATGAATATGATGTTCCTCAAGAGAGAACTTCTTATCGACCTTATAAGAAAGTGCGTCAGCAAAAATACTCTCAACTTCAAGCGTGACATAATTCAGGGCGAATATCAGAACCTCAATGTCTACGGCTATGAGTTCAAGGGATTCTCTAAGGTAATTACCTGTATGAATGACTACTTCAACGCTAATATGGCTTTGATGGATCCTGAAATCAGAGCTGACCTCTTCAACAGCGATAATCCTATCTACACAAAGGTAAGAGATGATATGCCTACAAAATACGGTCTCGGCTCTTCTGTAAAGAATTCTCTTATCGCTAACGGCTGTACTATCGAGGGCGAAGTTGAGAATTGTATCCTCTTCAAGGGTGTTCATATTGGTAAAGGTACAAAAGTTTCAAACTGTGTTATTATGCAGGATACAAAAATCGGCGCTAACAGCAGCCTGAACTATGTTATCGTAGATAAGGACGTTACTGTCAAGGATGAGAGAACACTGATGGGATTCCTTTCATATCCGGTTTATATCAGTAAGGGCAGCGTTGTTTGATAACAGTAAAAAGCAAGCTGCCGCTGTGAGTGACAGCTTGTCTGTATGATGCAGGGGGTGAGTTAAAATGAAAGTTTTGTATGTTGCAAGTGAGGCACAGCCGTTTGCCGCATCCGGCGGACTTGCAGACGTTGCCGGCTCTTTGCCGCACGCTTTGCGTAAAAGACTAATCGGCTGTCGTATAGTTATGCCTCTATATGAGGATATTCCCCAGCACTGGAAAGACGGTATGCGTTTCGTTACAAGCTTTTCTGTTCCGGTTTCGTGGAGAAGGCAGTACTGTGGTCTTTTTGAAATGAGATACAACGGCGTTATATACTATTTCCTTGATAACCAGTATTATTTCAAACGTCAGGGACTGTACGGACATTATGACGATGCGGAAAGATATGCATTTTTCTCAAGAGCTGCTCTTGAAATGCTGCCGTATATTGATTTCAAACCGGATATAATCCACTGTAATGACTGGCAGACCGCTCTTGTTCCGGTATACTATAACCTGTTCTATTTGCAGAATGAATGGTATCAGGGTATCAAGACGATCTTTACCATCCATAATATACAGTATCAGGGTAAGTATGGTACAGAACTGTATGAAGAAGTCGTTGGAGTTCCGCCGCACGGCAGATCTATCCTCGATTATGACGGCTGTATCAATTACATGAAGGGCGCTATTGAAACAGCTAACCGTATTACTACAGTAAGCCCGAGTTATGCATGGGAAATCCGTGACCCGTGGTTCGCACACGGACTTGACCCGATACTTAATGCCCGTTCGTGGAAACTTAGAGGTATTCTCAACGGTATTGATACAACTTCATACAATCCGGCAACCGATATCCAGCTTTATGCACATTATACGGCTAACGACCTTTCCGGTAAGGCTGTGAACAAGCAGAAATTGCAGGAAAGACTTGGATTGGAACAAAATGCTGATGTGCCGATAATCGCTATGGTAACAAGATTGGTTTCCCATAAGGGTCTGGATCTTGTAAAAAGTGCCCTCGATCAGCTTATGCGTGAGGAGTATGTGCAGTTTGTTATACTCGGCTCGGGCGATTGGGAGTATGAGAGTTTCTTCCGCTCAATGCATGAAAGATATCAGGGCAGACTTTGCGCTTGTCATGGATTTATTCCTGAACTTTCGAGAAAAATATATGCCGGTGCTGATATTTTCCTCATGCCGAGTAAGGCTGAACCCTGCGGTCTCTCTCAGATGATCGCACTTCGTTATGGTACTATACCGATTGTACGTGAAGTTGGCGGTCTTCGTGACTCCATTCAGGACAGCGGTACAGGCAGCGGAAACGGTTTCACTTTCGCTAACTATGACGCAATGGATATGCTTGGCTGTATCAGGAGAGCAATCGCCGGATACTGGCAGCGTGACGGTTGGAAGATTCTCGTTCAGCGTGCTATGAACAGTGACAACAGCTGGACTAAATCGGCAACAGAATATATCAACCTTTACAAAGAGGTTATCAACGAATAAAATCTTGGCGGTCTGTTTTCGGGCAGACTGCCATTTTTATCCTAAAGCGGCAAGAAGACTCCGACCTCTATAGGTCGGGGATGAATTGCCGGTCAGCCGTAAGGCTGACTTTTTGTTGAC
>CACXGC010000157.1 GCA_902767155.1 uncultured Ruminococcus sp.
GAATTCCAAATAATTTTTTCCGGAGTCTATAAGGCTGCGTATATGGTGTGCGCTGGCGATATTGCCGTCAGTTATGCGGCTGTTATGTGAAACTCCTGTTCTTATGACCGACACCGGTTTAATATTTGAACCAATTCGTATTAATGCCTTACAGTATTCAATACCGAGGATATTGTTAGGTTCTGACAGCAGAGAAGAATATTTTTTGCCGAAAATTTCATCTGCGGCTTTTTGTCTTGCGGCAGCATACGATATTCCGCAACTGTGAAATTCCTGCAATTTACTGTTAAACTTGCTTTCTCCGAGCATCGAAGCAAGTTCAAAGAGAAGATCAGCTTTTCCACATTCACTGCCGAAAGCGATTTCGTCTGTACAGCCAAGAGAATCGAGCAGCGATACACCGCCGTATGCAAAGCGTTCCGCCCATGCACAAGCAAAAGTTACGGGAAGTTCTATTACAAGGTCAGCACCGCCGTATAGTGCGGCACGTGTGCGTACTGATTTGTCGAAAATGGCAGGTTCTCCACGCTGAGTAAAATTTCCGCTCATACAGGCTATTATGTGTGTAGAGCCATTTTTTCGTAATTGCCGCAGCATCCACTCATGCCCGTTATGAAATGGATTGTATTCACATATAACGCCGGTTATTTTCATGATTTGTCATTCCTTTCATGTAACATTATACACGAGTGGAAAATCTGCTGCAACCTGTTTTTCTTACCAAAAGAGAATATTTTACAAAAAGATATTGAAATTCTGTCGGTTTTAGGTTATTATTATAGAGACATTAATTATAAACGGAGGACATACCAATGAAAATTCTTGTAATCAATGCAGGAAGCTCTTCAATGAAATATCAGCTTATTGATATGACAGACGAAAGCATACTTGCAAAAGGCAACTGCGAAAGAATCGGAATCGACGGTCATTTCAAGCATACTACCGGTGACGGCAGAAAATGCGAATATGATGTTGAAATGACAAACCATACCGAAGCTTTCATTCAGATCAAAAATGCCCTTATCGACGAAAAAGTCGGAGTTATCAAAGACCTCAGCGAAGTTTCAGCAATCGGTCACAGAGTTGTGCAGGGCGGTTCTATCTTCAAAGAGTCCAAAATCGTCACCGAAAAGGTTATCGAGGATATAGAAAGCCTTATTCCGCTTGCTCCTCTTCATAATGCTGCTCATGTTCAGGGTATCAGAGCTTGTATTGATGTATTCGGCAAAGATGTTCCGGAAGTTGTTGTATTTGATACCGCTTTCCACTCAACAATGCCGCAGACAGCATATATGTACGCTGTTCCTTATGAGTACTACGAAAAATATGCTGTTCGCCGCTATGGTTTCCACGGTACTTCACACAGATATGTTTCAGCACGTTGTGCAGAACTTATGGGCAAGGATATAAAAGACCTCAAGATCATTACCTGCCACCTCGGAAACGGTTCATCTATCACTGCAATAGACGGCGGAAAAGTAGTTGATACAAGTATGGGTCTTACTCCTCTTGACGGTATTATGATGGGTACACGTACAGGATGCCTTGACCCGTCTGTTGTTACATTTATCGCAGACAAAGAGGGCTTCACTCCTTCCGAAATGGATACACTTCTCAATAAAAAGTCAGGTTTCCTCGGAATTTCAGGCGTTTCCAGCGACGACAGAGATGTTTGTGCTGCTGCTGAATCCGGAAACGAAAGAGCACAGCTTGCAATTGATATGCTTGAGTATCAGATCCTTAAATACATCGGTTCATATGTTGCTGTTCTTGGCGGCGTTGACGCTATCGTATTCACTGCCGGCATAGGCGAAAACCAGTACAGCCACCGTGAAAATGTATGTCACAAACTTGGCTACATAGGCGTTGAAATCGACGATGAAGTTAACAAGAAAGCTATCAGAGGCGTAGAAGCTAAGGTATCTACCGAAAACAGTAAGGTTGATGTATTTGTTATCCCGACAAATGAAGAAATTGTTATCGCAAGAGATACAATGGCACTTGTTTCAAAGGCATAATTAAATGAAGTTTTCCCCGTATACTGTGCGGAAAGTGTTTTCCGGTGCAGTGTACGGGGATGTTTTTACATTATTCTGCTGTGAACGTGAATTCGTTATCTTTGAAATCAACTGTTACGGTTTTTCCGGCTTTGACAGAACCATCAAGCATTTTTTCCGAAATCGGGTCTTCAATTTTCGACATTATGGCTCTTTTCAGTGGTCGTGCGCCGTAAAGTTCATCGAATCCGGCTTTTGCTATAGCTTTTACAGCATCGTCTGTAAATTTGCAGCCGATTTCAAGTTCGCTAAGTCTGGCTTTGAGAGTTTCAAGAAGGTTCTTTGCAATGTTTTCTATATCCGTTTCGCTCAATTTGTTGAAAACAATGATATCATCAACTCTGTTGAGAAATTCTGGTTTGAAAAGCTGTTTCAGTTCGCCGAGAACAGATTTTTTGATTTCTTCATCATTGTTTTCTGTCTGTTTATCGCCGCCGAAGAATCCGAGAGCATTCTGACGCTCTGTAATAAGTCTTGCGCCTACATTAGAGGTCATTATTATTACAGTATTGCGGAAATTGACGTGTCTGCCCTGACTGTCTGTAAGCCTTCCCTCGTCAAGGATTTGCAGAAGCATATTGAAAACATCGGGATGAGCTTTTTCTATTTCGTCAAAAAGCAGTACGGAATAAGGTCTGCGGCGTACAGCTTCCGTAAGCTGACCGCCCTCGTCATATCCTACGTAACCCGGAGGAGAGCCTATCAGTTTAGAAACCGTGTGCTTTTCCATATATTCGGACATATCGAAACGTATCATCGCTTTTTCGTCACCGAACATTGCAGCAGCAAGAGCTTTGCAGAGTTCTGTTTTTCCGACACCGGTAGGACCGAGAAAGATGAAAGAGCCGACAGGTCTGTTCGGGTCTTTCAGTCCGACACGACCTCTGCGTATTGCCCTTGCAACAGAAGAAACAGCTTCATTCTGTCCGATGATTCTTTCATGAAGAATACCTTCCAATTTCAAAAGACGCTGGCTTTCTTCCTCTGTCAGCTGTACAACAGGTATACCTGTCCAGCCTGATACTATTTCGGCAATGTCTTCCGGTGTTACTTCTCCGTCACGGCGTTCGTTTTTATGTTCCCATTCGGCGCGCTTATTTGCAAGTTCAGCGTTGAGTTTTTTCTGTTCGTCTCTTACCTTTGCCGCACGTTCAAAGTCTTGAGTGTTCACTGCTTCGGATTTTTCTTTTTCCAGTTCCTTTATTCTGTTTTCAAGTTCCTGAAGGTCATCAGGTGCTGTATATGCACGGAGTCTGACCCTTGACGCAGCTTCGTCAATAAGGTCGATTGCTTTATCAGGCAGAAAGCGGTCTGCTATATAGCGTGATGAAAGTTTTACAGCTGCTTCAATCGCCTCGTCGGTGATTCTTACTTTATGATGAGCTTCATATTTGTCACGGAGTCCTTTGAGTATTTCTTCTGCTTCTTCCTCGGAAGGTTCACCGACTGTAACAGGCTGGAAACGTCTTTCAAGAGCGGCATCTTTTTCGATATATTTGCGGTATTCGTTTATCGTTGTTGCGCCGATGACCTGAAAATCACCTCTTGCAAGTGATGGTTTAAGGATATTGGCAGCATCTGCGCCGCCTTCTGCTGCTCCTGAGCCGATTATAGTATGAAGTTCGTCAATGAACAGAATGATATCATCCGATTTCTTTACTTCGTCAATTGCGGCAGTAATTCTTTCTTCAAAGTCACCTCTGTATTTTGTGCCTGCGACCATGCCGGTCAGGTCAAGCGAAATGATTTTTTTATTTTTGAGAAGTTCCGGAACATCGCCGGAAACAATTTTAAGTGCAAGTCCTTCGGCAATAGCTGTTTTTCCGACACCGGGTTCTCCGATAAGACAAGGATTATTTTTTGTGCGTCGTGAAAGTATCTGTATAACACGTTCAATTTCGTCTTTTCGTCCGATAACAGGGTCAATGTTTCCTTTTTCGGCTTCATGAGTAAGATTTCTTCCGTATTTCTGGAGTATTGAACCGGATTTTTCGCTGCGCTGCTGACGGGATGCGGAATCTGGATAATCCTGCGGAGCTTCTTCGGATTGTTCCTGTGAACCGAAAAATTCACGAAGGGAGATGATTATATTATCTCTTGATACGCCGCATTGAGTCAGGAAATGATTTGCATAGCTGCCTTCATCTGCGATAAGTGCAAGAAGAAGGTGTTCTGTGCCGACATAAGTACTGTTCATTCTTGCGGCTTCTGCGATTGCTGCCTGAATAAGTCTCTTTGTTCTGGGAGTAAAATCTTCCGGAGTAAGACCGGTTATAGAATTTTTTGTGCCGGCCGTAGAAATAATGATGTTTTCTGTTTTGTCGTAATCTGCGCCGGACTCTTTCAGAATACGGCTTGCGGCACTGTCTTCATCATCAAGAAGTCCGAGAAGTATGTGTTCGCTTCCGACATAATTGTGCCCCATATTCTGTGCAGCTTCGATTGCTGCATTTACAGCGTTATTAGCCTTTTCCGTAAAACCTCTGAATTTAAACATATTCCTTCCTCCAATCTTCTTTATAATCTGAATGTATTAATTCTTATCCGAGCCGTCTGTTAGCAGGGATTTTTTTCTGCATGAGTGCTGTGCGTACCACTTCTGCACGAATTTGGTCTCTTTCCTGAGCTGTCAGTTTCTTTCCGATATTTTTCATCAAAGTAGCAGGCTGAACTTCTACCATAAGATGATTTATTGTGTCGAAATCAATATTTTCAAAAATACCGATCTCAACGCCGAAACGGAGATTTGAAAGCAGTTTCATACATTCATCGTTGCTTATAAGCTTTGCATACTGTAAAATACCGAACGAGCGGTATATTCCGTCAAGTACGGTAATATTCTTTGCCATTGCAGTTCTTGCGGCTCTTTCCTGAGCTACAAGCTGCATAGCTATGTCATGAAGATTATTTATAGCTTCCTTTTCTGAAATACCAAGTGTTACCTGATTTGAAAGTTGGTATACCGAGCCTTTGGGGTCGCTGCCTTCTCCGAACATTCCTCTTATAACAAGACCAAGCTTTGCAAGTGAGGCACTTATTTTACCCATTGAACCGCTTTCTTTCAATGCCGGAAGGTGCATCATCAATGAGGCTCTCATACCTGTACCGATATTGGTGGGGCACTGGGTCAGATATCCGAGTTTGTCATTAAATGCAAAGTTAAGCTGCTCATCGAAAAGGGAATCAATTTTGTCGGCAAGGTCATATGCACCGTCAAGGTCCATATTTGGACGAATTACCTGTATGCGGATATGGTCTTCTTCATTTATCATAATGCTTACGGATTCATCATCAAGAAGAAGTAAACCTCTTCCTTCTCTGTCTGAAATGAATTCCGGACTTACAAGATGACGCTCTACAAGAGAAACAGCTTCTTCCTGAGTAAGTTCTGACATCTGGATATATTTGAAACGACCGGAGAGTGCGTTCTTTCCTTCAAGGACAGTTTCCTTTATTATAGCAGCTACACGACATTTCTTTTCGGTATTCATTCTGCATGGGAAAGGATAATCTTTCAGATTTCTTGCAAAGCGGATTCTTGTGCTTATAACAACGTCGCTTATATCCTTACGGGTTTCTATTTTATCAGCCATGATTTTCACTCCTTTTTCTGTGTTTCAGAATTTTCTTCCATATTTTTTTCGAGTTCTTTGATACGGTCACGAAGTTCAGCAGCTTTTTCAAATTCCTGCATTTTGATAGCCTGCTCCATTTCATAACGGCACTGTGCAATCTCGTTTTTTATTCTGACCTCATTTCCGGCTGAACGGGCAAGTTTTCCGGTATGGCTTGTTCTTCCGTGAATTCTCTGTATAGATGGGAGTAATTCATTGTAAAACTCTTCATAGCACTGTGCACAGCCAACTTTGCCGCTTTTGGCGATGTCTTCAAAGCTGCTACCACAAAATTTGCATCTCTTTGAATTTTTTTCGCTTCCGAAACTTTCCATAAAGCTGCCGAAAAGTTTATCAAGGTCAAAACCGAAGTTTCCGAAGAAAGATCCGTAACCGAGTTTTGAAGCACATTCCGGACAAAGATTATATTCTTTGAGTTCTCCGTTGAGAATTGTTTTAATGTGTGTTGTTGCCTGTCTTTTTTCACATGATTGACATAACATAATTGTACCCTCCTTGTATGTTTTACTGACTTACAACTATAGTTACCAGCATATTTTTTAAAACAGATGCTCTGAGTGTATCACGCAGTTCCTGAGGAATATTTACATAGGCTTTATCGGAAATCGCTGCCGATATCAATGCGTGATCGTATTCGGAAATCATTCCGTGTTCGGTCATATTATGAAGAATGATATCTGCCGCCGAATAAGGTATGCTGCATCCGATGGAGTTGACTATATGCATTATAGCAACACGTCTGTCAGTCATGACTCTTGTAATTCGTATATAACCGCCGCCGCCTCGTCTGCTCTCTACAATATACCCCTGTTCGGGCGTGAAACGTGACGTAATGACGTAGTTGATCTGACTTGGAACACATCCAAGTGTTCCGGCAAGTTCATTGCGCTTTATTTCTGCGTTTCCGCCCGCCTCTTCAAGCATACGCAGTATATATTCCGCTACTACATCACTCATCTTCATATCATCACTTCCTTTCGACTTGTCTTTGACTTTCTTTGACCTTATGACTATAGTATAAACTCAAGGTCAGAAAAAGTCAAACTTACGTTAAAGCCTGTAATTTCGGTTTATAATGAAAATTCTTTTAATATCTCTCGTTTTTGCAGAAATTCTATGTTTTTCTGACTTTTTGAAAAACTTCGCAAAAAATTTTGAAAACCCCTTAACATTTTGCTTTCAATCGTGTATAATGGTTAGTAAGCAAAAGCAATGACGGAGAATAGTAGCCGGAGAGTTTGACATCAGAGAGGTACTGTGTGGTGCGAAGTACTTGTCGGAAACCGGTGAATGCACTCTATCAGCAGACAAGGTGAAATTACAGTAGCCTTGTACGGGAACTCCCGTTACAGAGTAATAAGGACAGAGTTTTCTCTGTTGAATTTGGGTGGAACCACGTTTTTACAGCGTCCCATTGTGTTTTTCACAATGAGGCGCTTTTTTGATGTTACACATTGATTGGGGTGATAGAGTTGTTTAAGGAATTGAAAGAAGAACTGGATTCGATAATGGCAAGAGATCCGGCAGCAAGAAGCCGGTTTGAAGTATATTTTCTGTATTCAGGTTTTAAGGCTGTGAGAGCTTACCGTACTGCTAACTGGTTTTTCAGGCATAATATGAAATTCATAGCACGTATGATATCACAACACGCACGTTTCAAAACAGGAATAGAAATTCATCCTGGTGCAACAATCGGAAAAGGATTGTTTATAGATCATGGAATGGGTGTTGTTATCGGGGAAACTGCCGAAATAGGAGATAACTGCACAATATATCAGGGTGTGACACTTGGCGGAACAGGTAAAGATCAGGGAAAACGTCACCCGACACTCGGAAATAATGTGCTTGTCGGTTCAGGTGCAAAAGTGCTTGGACCGTTCAAAGTCGGAGATAATGCCAGAATTGCCGCCGGTGCGGTAGTACTGACAGAAGTTCCGGAAAATGCTACTGCTGTTGGCGTACCGGCGAAAGTAGTCCGTGTAAATGGAGAAAAGGTTGATTGTTCAAGCACATCGCTTGACCAGATACACTACAGAGACCCTGTTTCCGAACAGCTTGAAGACCTTGAATGTCAGGTTCGTGACCTGAAATCGGCATTTGAAGTATTTGAAAACGGTGCCGGAATATAAAATTAGAAAGGATATTGAATTATGAAAATCTACAACACGATGTCAGGAAAAAAAGAGGAACTCAAAACAATTACCGATGGAGAAGTAAAAATTTATGCCTGCGGTCCGACAGTGTATAATTATATTCATATTGGAAATGCCCGTCCGATATGCGTATTTGATATACTGAGAAGATACCTCGAATACAGAGGCTATAAAGTTACTTTTGTTCAGAATTTTACGGATATCGACGATAAGATAATCAGGAAGGCAAATGAAGAAAACAGCGATTATAAAACAGTTTCCGAAAAGTTTATTGCCGAATATAAAAAGGATGCCAAAGGACTTAATGTGCGTGATGCAAGCGTTCATCCGAAAGCTACCGAAAATATAGCGCAGATGATAAGAATGATAAAGATTCTTCAGGAAAAGGGCTATGCATATTCCACAGAATACGGAGATGTTTATTTCCGTACAAACCGTTTCAAAGAATATGGAAAGCTCTCTCACCAGCCGCTTGAAGACCTTGAAGCAGGTGCAAGAATTCAGATAGGTGAAACAAAAGAGGATCCGATGGATTTTGCTCTGTGGAAAGGTGCTAAAGAGGGAGAACCGTTCTGGCCGTCACCGTGGGGAAACGGCAGACCTGGCTGGCATATTGAATGTTCATGCATGGCTAAGCGTTATCTCGGTGACACAATAGATATACATTGCGGCGGACAGGATCTTATTTTCCCGCACCATGAAAATGAAATTGCTCAGAGTGAATGCAGTAACGGTGTTCCGTTTGCGAATTACTGGATGCATAACGGCTACATCAATGTTGATAATAAGAAAATGTCGAAATCGCTGGGAAATTTCTTTACAGTACGTGATGTTGCAAACGAATTCGGCTATGAACCTATACGTTATCTTATGGTTTCATCGCATTACAGAAGCCCTATAAATTACTCGATAGATATCATAAAACAGTGTCAGGCAGCTCTTGACAGACTTTATAACTGCCGTGAAGACCTTGCTTTTCTTGCTAAAAACAGCACGGGTTCACTCAGGGATAACGAACTTGAAGTTAAGGAAAAACTTCTTGCGCATAAGGATGATTTCATTGAAGCAATGGAAGATGACCTTAATACAGCAGATGCAATTACAGCTTTGTTTGAACTTGCAAGGGATATAAACAGCAATCTGAATCCGCAGACAGCGCCTTCAAAGGAATTATGTGAAACAGCACTTTCACTGTATAACGAGCTTGCAGAAGTTCTGGGACTTCTTTATACCGAAAAGGAACAGAAAATCGACGAGGAAATTCAGGAACTTATAGACCTCAGAACACAGGCAAGAAAAGATAAAAACTGGGCTGAGGCAGACCGTATACGTGACGAACTGAAAGCAAAGGGCATTACTATAAAAGATACTCCCAACGGAACGATAATTGTAACGGAGTGATTATATGACCGGAGAAGAAATAAAAAATCTGATAAATGCGGCATCTGCTGCAAGGATGAATGCATATGCACCTTATTCGGGATTTTATGTAGGCTGTGCCGTTATGACATCAGATGGAGTTATATATACCGGAGCAAATGTAGAAAATTCGTCTTACCCTGTTGGAATTTGTGCAGAAAGAAGTGCTTTTGCTGCTGCGGTCAGTGCCGGAGAACATAATTTCGCCGGTGCAGCTATTGTCGGCGGCAAAGGCAGCTCACTGCCTGAGCATTATTGTTTCCCGTGCGGAATGTGCCGCCAGTTCATTGCCGAATTCTGCAAAGAGGATTTTCCGTTAATTTTAGCTCGCAGCGAAGAAGATTATCAGATTCATACATTGTCTGAACTTCTGCCGAATACATTTTATCTGACCGATATAAAATCGTCGGAAAATCCGTAATACAAGGAGAGAAAGCGCCAATGAATTATCCTGTAGAATTTTCGGAAGAATTAAAAACTGTATTGGGTGAAGATACAGAAAAATTTCTCTCTTTGTCGGACGAGCCTTATTATCGTGGCATAAGCGTAAACCGTCTGAAAACTTCGCCGGAAAAACTGTTGCCCTTACTGCCGTTTGGTACAAAAAAATCACCATTTTACAGTGACGGATATTATATTCCGAATGATACGGAAGGTGTAGGAAATTTGCCGCTGCACCATGCAGGAGCTTTTTATGTTCAGGAGCCTTCTGCATCATCTGCTGTACCTCTGCTTGAAATAGAAAAAGACGATTTCGTACTTGACCTTTGTGCAGCACCCGGAGGAAAATCTGCTCAGATTGCCTCATTGCTTGGCGGAACCGGTCTGGTATGGTCTAACGAGTACGTTAAAAACCGTTCGAGAATACTTCTCTCAAATTTTGAAAGGATGGGAATTTCAAACGGAATTGTTTCTTCGTGCCGCCCTGATATACTGGCAGAAAAATTACACGGATGTTTTGACAGGGTTTTGGTTGATGCACCGTGTTCCGGCGAGGGAATGTTCCGCAGAGATCCCGATTCAATAAAAGAGTGGAGCAGAGAACACGTTGAGGCTTGTGCTGTCAGACAGTACAATATTTTGATATCAGCTGCTGAATGTGTCCGTGACGGCGGAGTACTTGTTTATTCCACCTGTACATTTTCGCCCGAAGAAAACGAGGAAACAGTACGCCGTTTTCTGAAAGAAAATTCTGATTTCGAGCCTTATGAAATAGCTGACCATGCCGGAAGAAAAACAGAATTTTCAAACGCAATGCGTGTTACACCTCTTGAGGGCGGAGAAGGTCATTTTGCGGCACGTTTTCGTAAAAAAGGCGGTGCAGTTCGCAGAAAGTGCGGAAGTATTTCTGTGAAAAACGGAAATAGGGAACAAACTAAGCTTGTCGAATCTTTTCTTGAGGACATTTTTGCTGTACGACCGGATATGGTTTCTGTAGTAAAAGGTGAGAAACTTTACCTTGTTCCGGAATATTTTCCTGTAGCTGACGGTACAGGTGTAATTCGTGCCGGTGTATTAGCAGGGGAAATTATAAGGAACCGCATTGAACCCTGTCACGCACTGTTTACATCTTTTCCCGTGCAATATTTCAGACGTGTAATAAATCTTTCGCTCGATGATGAAAGGGTGATATCTTTTCTTCACGGGAATGAAATTGATTGCGGCGGAGATTCGGGTTATACGGCTGTAGCATTTGAAGGTATGACAGCAGGGTTCGGAAAATGTTCCGGCGGAAGATTGAAAAATAAGTATCCTAAAGGACTCAGGTTGCTGTAATCAGAAATTCAGACCGTTTTCCGGAGAAATTCCGCTCATGAGCAAAATGGCTGATGCTGCCATTATCGGATATGCAGGACAGTTTTCCTCTGTGGTTACACGAAAATCCATAGGTTCGAGAAAAATTCCGTCAGAGCGCTGTAAATTTCTTCTGAGGCTGACAAGAACCGTGTTCTCGTCGGAATATCCTGAAACGCCGAAAGTGTCATGCTCTCCCAGAGAACAGCCTATAGCTTTGAAACCTGTTTTTGCGGCAAAATTTACTGCTGATTTTACACCGGAGTCGAGTATACATACACATTCATTAGAACTTAGGTCGCTCCTTATCTGCAAAAGAGCTTTTCCGAGTACGATTATTGCATCAGGCAGATACAGGTCGGAAAGAGTTGTCATACAGAAAATTGTATAACGCTGTCCGTTTCCGCATGAGTATATTTTATCTCCGTCAACTACCGTTGCACCGCCGTAAGCAAAGCAGGCATTTACAATAGTTCGTGTAAGAATTTTTTTCCCGCAGTCGCCGCATATAACAACATTGTGCATAGTCATCTCTCCTTTACAAAAATATGATTCCCTGAAAAAACAAAAATAAGCCAATGACTTGATAAAAAATTACTGTCGGGAAATTTTTTATAATAGCTGTTGACAAACGGAATAAAATATAGTATTATTTTGTCATTACATTAAAGAAAGGGTGATTTTCATGACAATAATAATGAGAGCATCAGTATATGAATATCGAATATGGAAACAGAGTTATGAAATTCGCCGTTTCATAAAAACTAAGCGTTAATACGCAGCAGCACAGGCTCATGCTCACGGGAGTTCTGTGTTTTCGGAACGGCATTTTGTTATGAATTTCGTGCACTTCTGTTTTCATGCAGGAGTGCTTTTTTTATGTAAAGGAGAGAGAAAGCTTATATGTTGGAGTTATACGGAAAATATAATACCGCAAAGATTTTTACCGACCTCATCGACGAAACTGCCATTTCACAAATCATTGAACTGCTCAATCAGCCCATGGCTGAGGGAGAACAGATCAGAATAATGCCTGATGTCCACGCAGGTGCAGGATGTACCATAGGTACAACAATGACTATAACGGACAAGGCAGTACCAAATCTTGTGGGCGTGGATATCGGATGCGGTATGGAAACGGTTCTTATTAAAGAAAAATTTATAGAATTGCAGAAACTCGATAAGGTTATCTATTCAAATATTCCGTCGGGTTTTGCTGTCAGAAGTGAGGCACACAGATATAATGAAAAAGTGAACTTGCTTGATTTGTATTGTTTCGACCATATCAATTATTACAAGGCTGTGAAAAGTCTTGGAACACTTGGCGGAGGAAATCATTTTATCGAGGCAGACAAAGATGATGACGGAAATATTTATATTGTCATTCACTCGGGTTCACGCCATCTTGGTCTGGAAGTTGCAAAATATTATCAGGAAGAAGCTTTTAAAAGACTGAACAGAACTTCCAAAAAAGATATAGATGCCCTTATCGCAAAGCTTAAATCTGAGGGAAAGCAAAAGCAGATTCAGAAAGAAATTACAAAGCTTACATCTACAAAGCATACAGATATTCCAAAACAGCTTGCGTATACAGAAGGAGATCTGTTTGAGCAGTATATCCATGATATGAAAATTGTGCAGGAGTATGCTATGTTTAATCGTCAGGCAATGATGGATGAGATAATCAAATCAATGGGTCTGCATATAGTTGATTCTTTTACGACAGTCCATAATTACATTGACACGGAAAATATGATTCTGAGAAAAGGCGCAGTATCAGCAAATTCCGGAGAAACTCTCCTCATACCGATCAATATGAGAGACGGCAGTCTTATTTGTACGGGTAAAGGAAATGCTGACTGGAACTGTTCAGCACCTCATGGCGCAGGAAGAATTCTTTCAAGAGGTGAAGCAAGAGCAACACTTACACTTTCGGAATTCAAGCAGCAGATGCAGGGAATATATTCAACTTCGGTGAGCCGTGCAACTATTGATGAATCTCCGATGGCGTATAAGTCAATTGACGATATTACATCAAATATCGGTGATACAGTTGATATTGTTTCGGTTATCAAACCAATCTACAATTTTAAAGCAGGTTCAGAAACATGAACAGCGGTGCAGTTGCCCTTTTTGTGGGGCGGCTGCACCTTTTGCCTGTAATTTGGTTACAATATCAAAATTTTCTATGTTTTTTTTGACTTGATGTCATAAATGTGGTATAATTGACAGGGAAGATGTTTCCGTCGGCAAAGTCTTATTTTTTGAAAAATGGGAGTGGTTATGTTATGAGTTCAGACCCTTACAGTCGATGTATGATTCATTCAAATAAGGGACATGATACATTGCCTTTTGTGTCCCGTAAACGAAAGGGACGATCCCGATGGTCAATTATTACAAAACAGTCAACGGAAGAATTGAGGAAATAGAAAAATATGAACCCGGCTGCTGGGTGAATTGTATAGCACCGGAAGATGACGAAGTGCAGTATCTTCTTGAATTTTTTGATATTCCGCCGGAACTTCTTCGTTCTGCACTGGACGAGGAAGAATCTGCACATATCGACAGTGAAGATGATACAACACTCATAATCATAGATGTTCCGGTTGTCGAAAAAGTATCGAAAGGTATTTCCTATAGTACAATGCCTATCGGTATCATGATTACGGAAAAGAATGTTATAACAGTTTCGCTCAAGGAAAGCACGATACTTACAGAGTTTTCGGAAGGTGTCGTCAGAAACGTAATGACAAATTTCAAGACACATTTTGTGCTGCATATTATGCTCAGAATGGCATCGAAGTATTTGCAGTACCTGAAACAAATCGACAAAATAAGCAATCGTATTGAAAGAAGTCTTCGCCGCAGTGCTAAAAATAAGGAACTGGAGCAACTTCTTGATGTTGAGAAGTCGCTAGTTTATTTTTCTTCGTCGCTTAAAGCCGATGAGATAACGCTGGAAAAAATTATGCGAGGCAGATATATCAAGCTTTATGAAGAAGATCAGGATCTTCTCGAAGACGTTCTTATCGAAGTAAAGCAGGCTGTGGATATGGCGGCAATATATCTAAATATACTTAACGGAACGATGGACGTTTTCGCATCAATTATTTCAAACAATCTGAATATTGTCATGAAAATACAGGCATCTTTGACGCTTTTGGTATCAGTTCCGACCGTTATTTCGGGTATTTACGGAATGAATATTGTGGGAGGGATTCCGTTTGACAAATGGTGGTGGTTTCCTATTGCACTTTCAGGAGTGTTGATGGTTATCATGTACATTATTCTGAAACGAAAAGATATGTTCTGACGGCATGAACTGTTGTATGAAAAACTTTCACTGCTCCTTTAGGTTAGATTTTACGAAGTGCCGGAGGGGTAAAAACAGGCTGCCGCAAAAGAAAAAGTTCTTATTGCGACAGCCGTTTGTTATGAAAGGAAGATTGCTATGAATGAGGAAAAGCTTTTTCATCTGGATATACCAAAAAATATCAGAGTTGGCTATGCTATTTTACCGGGTGACCCGGGAAGGGTAGAAAAAATTGCTGCATATATAGATTCACCTGAAAAGATTGCTTATAACAGAGAATTCTGTTCCGTGATGGGAAAAATCAACGGTGAGGATGTTATCATAACGTCTACCGGTATAGGAGGACCATCAGCGGCAATAGCGCTTGAAGAATTATCACAGATAGGAGTAAAGTGTGCCGTCAGGATAGGTACTTGCGGAGGGATAAATACTTCGGTGATTCCCGGAGACCTTGTTATTCCAACTGCTGCGGTGCGTATGGAGGGTACTTCAAAGGAGTATGCGCCGATTGAGTTTCCGGCAGCAGCTGATTTTGATATTGTGAAAAATCTTGTAAACGCTGCGGATGAACTGGGTTACAGATATCATACGGGAATTATACAAAGCAAGGATTCATTTTACGGACAGCATAGTCCGCAGACAATGCCAGTCAGCTATGAACTGAAGAATAAATGGAGTGCGTGGAAAAAACTCGGCGTTTTAGCGTCCGAGATGGAAGCAGCTGCGTTATTTACAGTAGGTGCTGTACGTGGAATTCGTGTCGGCTGTGTTCTTCATGCATTATGGAATCAGGAGATAAAAGAAAAATGTCTCTCGGAACAGGAAAATTTTGATATGGACGCAGCTATCAAAACAGCAGTTCGTGCTTTGAAGTTTGCGATTGGGTGATAAAATGGCAGAGAAAAAAAGTAATATTATTGCTGTTGTAGGACCAACGGCATCGGGAAAGACAGACCTTGCAATACGTCTTGCAAAACATTTCGGCGGAGAGATAATTTCAGCCGATTCTATGCAGATATATACAGGTATGTCAATAGCAACAGCAAAGCCGGAAAAAAATGAAATGCAGGGTATACCGCATCATTTAATGGACTTTCTCGACCCGAAAGAAAAATTTTCTGTTTCGCAGTATTGTGAAATGGCAGATATTGCGGCAAGAGATATTCTTTCAAGGGGCAAAGTACCGGTATTGTGCGGGGGAACAGGACTTTATGTACGTTCATTCCTCGAAAATATACAGTTTGCGGAAGAAAAAGTTGATGAGGTACGCCGTGCGGAACTGAACCGTATTTATGAAACCGAGGGCGGAGAGAAACTTCTTGATTATCTTCGTACATTTGACCCTGAAACAGCAGGGAAACTTCTTCCGGCGAATTCAAAGCGCATAATTCGTGCGATAGAGATATATGAAACTACAGGAAAAACAATGTCACAGCAGATAGCAGAGTCACACGCTGTACCGTCACCGTATAAAGCTGCGGTGATAGGTATTACATACGCAGACAGACAGGTGCTTTATGACAGAATAAACCGCCGTGTTGAAATAATGCTTGAAAAAGGGCTTGTGCAGGAAACAAGAGAATTTTATGCTTCTGACATAGGCAATACGGCAGCTGCTGCGATAGGGTACAAGGAACTGAAACCATGGCTTGACGGTGAAATTACTTTTGCGGAAGCTGTAGAAAAGCTTAAACAGGAAACCAGACATTATGCAAAACGTCAACTTACATGGTTCAAAAAAGATGAGTATATTCACTGGATATACGCAGACCGTACTGATGATATATTTCGTGAGAGTGTTGAAATAATAGAGCGTGAGTTTGACAAAAATTGATTTGTGAATAGAAACAAAAAGTAACCGTCTGTTATGAAAGGCGGTTACTTTCTTTTACCTGTATTTGTTGCGGTTACTTTATTTCATCAGTATATGGTGAACATTTTTGGCAGTCTGCACAGTCACAGCCGCATGAACAGTTCTTTCCCTGTTTCTTTCTTTTCAGTATTACAACAACAGCAATGACTGCTGCGATAATTAACAATGCGCAAACTATAATATCAGCGGTATTCATGATAGTCTCCATTTCTCAGCCGTTTCTGAAACGTGTCTGCGTTTCGGAATCAAGTTCTACAAGACGGAAATAGCTCTCGTCATATTTTTTCATGATCTCGTCACATTCGCTGCAATACAAAGTGTCGTCATTGGTGTTTATTGAAGCGGTAATAAGGCTTTGAAGCTGGGAAACAGCCGTAAGAGTGATTTGAGAATGTTCTTTTATCTCTCTGTCGATATCGTTATAGCTTTCGACAGGTTCGAGTTCTATAAGATTTGAGTAAACATCTGCAAGGTCACTAAGTAATGAGTTATAGGATTTTGCATCGTCAGTGTTGCGTGTGTTTATATCCTTCTGTATTTCACGCAGCTTTCTTGTCAGATTTACAGCTTCGTGAATATTGTCATTTACGCCTGAAACGTAATTCTGTACTTCTTTGCCGCTGTTAAAAGAACAGGCAGAGAGAATCAATGTCAGAATTATTGCTGTAAGTAACAGGTAAATGCGGTTGGATTTTAATGATTTCATTGTTTTATCCTCACTTTTTTACAGTCCATAATCTGACAGTTGAATACTGCCGTTGAGTTCATATATTTGTTCAAGAAGAACAGAGGCTCTTCCCTTAAAGTAATTCATAATTGCAGCATCAGCGGCAAGCAAACCTTCTGTACCGGCATCCGATGCCTCAGCATAAAAGCTGCTTTCGACAGTTCCGACAGAATTTATCCATTCGTCCTGAGATGTCAGAAGTTTTTCATATTCTTCCGGTCTGTCCTGCAAAAGGTCTTCAAGTGACTTATATACAACACTGACCAAATCCATCCATTTTGTGGTGTATGAAACAGTTATACTTCTCATCTGATTTCCGCTTTGTGCTGTAATAAGTTCCTTTTTGTATTCAGCATCAATTGCGTTACCGGAGAAAATTTTGTTGAATTCTTCGTTATTCGTAAATTCTGTTGCATTGTGGTAATCTTTTACTATTTGCTCGTCATCGAACTGATAACCGTCTGTGCTCATTTCAGCAGCAGATTTTTCGTCAGAGTTTTCTGCTTCGGAAGATTCTTCACTATTTTCACTTTCTTGGATTTCTTCGGAACTTTCAATCTCACTGCTTTCTTCATCAGGCTGACTGTTTTCTGGTTCGCTGCTTTCTTCTTTTGGTTCACTGTTTTCGACTACAGATTCCGCAGAAGATTCAGAAATGACAGCGCTTTCAGGTTCTTCGGTACTTTTTTCTGTCTGAGATACGACTTTTGATTCAGGTGAAACGTATGAAGATTCTTCGCCGGTTTCGTTACAGCCGGTCATAAGAGAAGAGGCGGAAATAAATGCTGCGAGAATAACGAATGTGAGTTTTTTTGCTATTTTCATAATAAGTTCCCATCCTTTTCTATAATTTACACATCAATATATTATCACATAATTCTCCTGTTTTCAACATTTGTTTTATTTTGAAATATAGCTGTTTGCAAAAAATTGTATAACAATTGAAATTTTGTGTTCCGGTTACAGAATTAGCGACAGAACCATCATTTCTTTAACTTGCTCGTAGATTTTATCAAGGTCGGAAATCGGCAGAGGATTTACACCTTTTCCGACCTCTATTGTAAATGCCGGACGACGGAAATTCTGAACGAACCAATCTTTGAAACCGCCGCCGACAGCAAGACCTTCCGGCTGACTGACAGTATATCCGCTTACACCTGCCATCGCATAAGCCATATTTTTTGCAGTTTCTTTCGCATAATCGCCGTAACTCCAGTAGATTTCTTCTCCCTGACTGTGAAAAGCAAGGGCATGAGTAATATTTCCCGTGCGGCAGTATGAAGCTATGGTACGGCTTTCGGGTTCACTTTCGGGATATTCACCGCCATAACGTGTAGGAGAGGGGGATACTATTCCGTTTTCGTGTTCCATACGGTGCAAAATGTCCCAATCAGCGTTAAAATTATGGTTTATGTCTACTCCGGCGGCATTTGCCTGCCAGCGGCTTGTATTTCCACCGCTTGCTGTAAGTACCTGTTGTTCATAAATACCGGCACTTTCCGCACCGTGTATTTGTATTTCAACTCCGTCAGGATTTATGCACGGTATCAGCGCAAGACCACGGCGGTTCAGAAAAGTTCCTATTCTCACACCAAAGATACTTCCGCCTTTTTTAACAGTTTCACATATTTCGTCGGTGAATTTGAGCAAAAGTGCTGATGTAATCCATTCCATGCCGTGAAAAGCTCCGGCAATAAGTACCTGTTTATCACGGTTTCCTATACAGAGCATATCAATAGGTCTTGCACAGCGGCTTTCACCAATAGTTTCTCTTGAAAGAAATCCATGACGCATAAGCATACCCCCTATATATGCCTCTCTTGTTTTTCTGTCACATGGTGATTTCAATAAATCTTCGCTCAACATACTTTTCAGTCCTTTCAGATATGATTGTTATCACAATATACTACATGAACGGCGAGTATTATGTCAAAAACAAATATAAACATTTTTTGAGCAGAAACGTCATTTAGATGTTGACAGAAATGATTATTTTTCGTATTATTGTAGATGATTTCAAGTTTAGTTGGGAGTGTTTGATTTTATGGACAGTAATCCTGATGGCAGTTCGTCCGTATATTTCTGGCCAGTTGTCATTGCCGCAGTATCTGTTGTACTGTGTTTTTTCGTATCATACTGTGCCGGTGCTATAACATCTGCGGCACAAAGCAGTGTTAAGAAAAAGGCGGAAAGCGGTTCTGCCAAAGCTAAAAAGGCAATGAAGATACTTGATGATGATATAAAATCTGTACGCCGTGCGAATGTCATAAGAACACTTTGCATTTCTGCCGGAATGATATCATGTTATGAGTTTTTTTATCCTATGATGAAATCGGTTTTAACGTCGTTTACTGCCGATTCTAAATGGATATCATTATTATCTGCCGCCACAGTATTTTTTGTTTCCTGCTTTGTTTTCGTGTGTTTCTTTATGCTCCTGCCGGAAAAGATAGGCGAAAAAAATGCGGATACAGCCGTGATCAGGTCAGCCGGAGCTTTTTCAGTAGTATGTACACTGTTCCGCCCTTTTACCGCTCTTTCGGGACTTATTTCCGGTGCTGTTTCAGGGTTTTCACGGGACAATGAAAAAACGGATGTCAATCAGCTTGCAGAAGACGAAATTCTTCTTATGGTCGATGAAGGCGAAGAAAATGGTCTTATCGAGGGCAATACAAAAGATATGATCGAAAATGTATTTGACTTTGACGACACGACAGTAGGGGAGATAATGACTCATAGAAAAGATGTTGTTGCAGTCAGAGACGATGCACGTATAATCGATGTTGTTGATACTGCTATAAAAAGCGGACGTTCACGAATACCTGTTTACCATGACAATATTGATGACATTTCTGGTATCATCCATGTGAAAGACCTATTGAAATACGTAAGTACAAATGCGCCGGAAGGGAAAATTACAGACGAACTTATAAAAGACGCAGTTTTTGTTCCGGAATCAAAAAGATGCAGCGAAATGTTTGAGTATATGACGGAACACAAGACGCAAATTGCCGTAGTAGTAGACGAATTTGGCGGTACAGGCGGAATTATCACAATGGAAGATCTGATAGAGTCTATTGTCGGAAGTATTCAGGATGAGTATGACAACGAGGATGAGGAAATAAGACAGATAAACGAACATAGCTTTACTGTTGACGGTGCAACACCGCTTGATGAGATAACCGAACTTACTGGTATTTCGTTTGAAGATGATGATAATGACACAATCGCCGGATTTCTTCTTGACCGTACAGGTCATATACCAAAGTCGGGAGAACATCCGTCTGTTGTTATTGACGGTACAAGGTTTACTGTACAGCAGGTGGAAAACCGCCGTATTGCCAAGGTTATGATCGTCAGGAAACATCATACTGATAACGAACAGAACTGAAACAGCATATATTGAGAAAGAAGAAAAGGTAAATGACACTTAAAGAACTGAAACCGGGAGAATCTGCTGTAGTTGAAGAAGTAGGCGGAGAAGGAAGCCTGCGGCAGCACTTTCTTGATATGGGAGTTATTCCCGGAACAGAAGTAACTCTCGTAAAATACGCTCCTATGGGCGACCCAATGCAGCTTAACATACATGGTTATGAGCTTACTCTGCGTTTGGCGGATGCTGATAAGATTAACGTACACAAGATAAAGGAAAAACAGGAAAGTAAGAAAAAGAAGAAAAAAACAGTTCCTCATCCGGGATTCGGAGAGGAAGGAAAGTTTCATCCGAAAGGCAGTGGAAATCCTTTGCCGGATGATACCATACTTACATATGCACTTGTCGGAAATCAGAATTGCGGCAAAACTACGCTGTTTAACCAGCTGACAGGTTCAAATCAGCACGTCGGAAATTTTCCCGGCGTTACCGTTGACCGTAAGGACGGAACAATAAAAGGTTTTCCTAAAACAAAAATTACTGACTTGCCCGGAATTTATTCCATGTCACCGTATACGAACGAGGAAATTGTTTCAAGAAATTTCGTGCTGAAAGAAAAGCCGAAAGCTATCATAAACATTCTCGATGCGACAAACATAGAAAGAAATCTGTATCTGACAATGCAGCTTCTTGAAATGAATATCCCGATGGTTGTTGCATTGAATATGATGGACGAACTGACAGCTAACGGTGGGTCGGTAGATATAAATACACTGGAATCCATGCTTGGTGTGCCGGTTGTACCGATATCGGCAGCAAAAAATCAGGGCGTGGACGAGCTTGTAACACACGCAATACATATAGCACATTATCAGGAAAAACCGACAAGACAGGACTTTTGCAGTCCGGATTCTTCTGGCGGTTCATTACACAGATGTCTTCATGCTATTATACATCTGATAGAGAAAAAAGCAACAAATGCTGATATTCCGGTACGTTTTGCCGCAAGCAAAATAGTGGAAGGCGATGAAATTATAATCAAACAGCTAAATCTGACGGATGAGGAAAAAAACATGATAGAAATGATAATTCGTCAGATGGAAAAGGAAAGAGGACTTGACAGAAAAGCAGCTATTGCAGATATGCGTTTTTCTTTCATTTTCAAAGTATGCGACAGAACTGTTGTCAAGCCGGAGGAAAGTAAAGAACATAAGAGAAGTCAGCAGATTGATAAAGTTCTCACAGGAAAATTTACTGCTATTCCGATGTTTATACTCATAATGATGTTGATTTTCTGGCTGACGTTTGACCTTATAGGTGGAAATCTCCAGGGACTGCTCGAGTATGGTATTGAACTATTGTCAAATGCTGTCAGAAACTATATGGAAAGTGCGCAGGTAAACAGTGTTCTTACAGGATTGGTCATTGACGGCGTATTTGCCGGAATAGGAAGTGTTCTGAGCTTTTTGCCGATAATTCTGATACTGTTTTTGTTTCTGTCAATGCTTGAGGACAGCGGATATCTTGCGAGGGTTGCATTTTTCATGGATACGCTGCTGCGAAAAATAGGTCTTTCGGGACGAAGTATAGTTCCAATGCTTATAGGCTTTGGCTGTACCGTTCCGGCGGTCATGGCAACGAGAACTTTACCAAGTGAGCGTGACAGAAAAATGACAATACTCCTTACACCGTTTATGAGCTGTACCGCAAAATTGCCTATATATGCATTTTTTGTAGAAGCATTTTTCCCTGATAAAAGCTGGCTTATCATTTCCGGACTGTATGTTCTGAGTATTGTTTTAGGGGTGCTGATAGCATTTCTGTACAAGAAAACGCTCTTTAAAGGTGAGGCAGTACCTTTTGTAATGGAGCTTCCAAATTACCGTATGCCGGGAGTAAAAAATGTTCTGCATCTCTTGTGGGATAAAGCAAAGGATTTTCTTGTAAGGGCTTTCACGATAATTTTCATTTCAACGATAGTCATCTGGTTTTTGCAGAATTTCAATATGTATATGAACATGACAGAAAATTCTCAGGATAGTATACTCGCAATGGTTGCAGGATTCATTGCACCGTTGTTTGCACCGATAGGACTTGGTGACTGGAGAATAGTTACTGCGCTGATAAGCGGATTTATAGCAAAAGAAAGTGTTGTTTCATCACTGGAAATTCTTTATGCCGGAAATGTTACAGCAGTAATGTCAGCAGTATCGGCAGCATCATTGCTTGTATTCAGTCTGCTTTACACACCATGTATTGCTGCGATTGCATCAATAAGAAGAGAACTGGGCAGAAAATGGGCATTATTTGTTGTGGGGTGGCAATGCCTTACAGCGTGGCTTGCGTCACTTGCAGTTTACCTCATTCTTGGTATATGCGCATAAATTGTGCAGTGAACGGGGATTATTGCTGCAATAATGCGACAAAGTAAATAAAAGGAAAGTAAAGTGTGTGCAGCGGCAGTTTTGAAAAAATAATTTTGCCGTTTGTCAAAGTAACAGAACTGTCGTTTACACACACAACACTTTCCAAAGAAAAAAAATTTTATCTTTTTTAGTGTTTATTTGACCTTTTGGGGTCAAATTTTTCCTTTTTTGGAGAAACTATTGAAAGGATATACACGTCATTGCACATTGCTGATTGCTAATTGATATAGGAGTGTTTGGGGTTTGAAAAAAGTAGTAAGTTTTTTTAAAAAAGAGACAGTTTTGTGTATTGCATTTTTGCTTGCACTGGTGTCATGTTTCATAGTGCCGCCGACAGAGGCTTATTTTTCCTACATCGACTTTCGCATACTGGGAATTCTTTTTGCTCTTATGCTTATCATGTCGGGACTCACAGATATAGATATTTTTGACAAAATATGTGCTTTTATGCTCAAAAAAACAAAGACTCTCCGTCAGCTTAGTTTTGTATTGGTGTATCTTTGTTTTTTTACCTCGATGTTCATAACAAACGATGCCGCACTGGTTACATTTGTACCGCTTGCGATTGCTGTATTTATGCGTGCCGGATGTGACGACAGAGTAGTTCCTATTGTGATACTACAGACACTTGCCGCAAATCTCGGAAGTATGCTTATGCCGTCAGGAAATCCGCAGAATTTATATTTGTTTCAGCTTTCGGGCATGAACATGGGAGAGTTTATTCTGCTCATGCTGCCGTATTCGATTCTGTCGCTTGTATTGATTACAGGAATTATTTTGTTTTCGGGAAACAGGAAAATATCTTCGCTTGCTGATGACGAGGAACACAGCAGCGATAAACATATCCCTATGGCGATAATTGAAACACTGATGTTTGCCGCCGGAATACTGACAGTATGCCGTATCATACCTTGGGAATATTTTGCCGGAGCAACTGCACTTTTCTTTATTTTTGCGGACAGAAAAGCTTTTGCCGGTGTTGATTACAGCCTTCTTCTGACATTCTGCTGTTTCTTCGTATTTATCGGCAATATTGGCAGCATAAAAGAAATTCATGATTATCTTGGAAATATAGTCTCAGGTCATGAGATTCCTATCGCAGTCGGCGCAAGTCAGGTAATCAGCAATGTTCCGGCAGCGTTAATGCTTTCCGGATTTACGGACCGATACAATAAGCTTATTATCGGAACGGATATTGGCGGACTTGGTACTCTTATAGCATCTATGGCGAGCCTGATATCATACAAAGCAGTAGCTGCAAAATTTCCTGACAGGAGAAAAAGCTATCTGCTGAAATTCAGTTTATGGAACATAATTTTTCTTGTTTTGCTTCTTGCGGAATGTTATTTCTTGGGAATGTAAAAAAATACAGATCGGATTCGTTTTTGAAACCGGTCTGTATTTTCTTGGAAGTAATGATGTTTCGGGTCAGATTTTTATCTTGCTGAAAACAGTTTCATAATTTTTCATTTCCGCTTCTTTGAAAAAAAGTATGGCTGATTTATAACCGTTATCGTCAACAATAGCTTTGAGATAGCTGTATACCACATTATCCTGACTGTCTTTCATTTTAACTTTGCAGATAACATTTTTTTCGTCATTTATATAAATGCTTGCATCGGGATATGTTTCTTTCAGATAATCAACGAGGCTATTTTTTGTTATGCCCTTATTTTCGACATATTCAAGCTGCAAAGTTGCTTTTCCGTCTGATGTTTGCAGATAAATTCCGTCTGTCGGTGTATATCCTGAGCACAATGTATTGAACTTATCGGGAAATACAGCGCTTATTTTTCCGCTGTATGAAATGAATTTCAGGAAGCCCTTTTTATCTTCGGAAATACCGTCCGGCAGATGGCTTTCTTCTACGCTTTCCTCTTCACTTACCTGAGATATGGTTACGGAAACAGTTTTTGTAGTTTCTTCGGAAGCTGTTTCGTTGACCGATGAGTCATCGCTCTGGCCGCTGCATCCTGATGATATGAGCAGGACAAGTGCAGAGAGAAAAATCGTTATTTTTTTCATCACAAAATCCTCCGTTCAGCTATGACGTTTTGATGCCTTTCCATGCTTTTTTCCTGTGTCCTTTTTATGCGAATCAGCTTTTTGTTTTGTGTGCTGACCTTTACGGTCGTTGCTATGACTGCGGCGGTCAGGGCGGCGGGACTTTTCTTCGTAGAAAGAAACTTGAACAGGTCGCCCACATACTTTTGCGCCGTACATCTGGTCTACTACTTCATCTGCTGAAACAGACGGTACTGATACTATGGAATAATCATCGAAAATTTCTATCTTTCCGATATCGCTGCCGTGAAGAATACTTCTTTCCGTTATTGATGCTACAAGGTGATTCGGTGCAACACGGCTTGCTCTGCCAATGTTAAGCATTATTTTGCTGAAATCGGATGGATTGCCGTTCTTCTTCTTTTCCGTGACGATATCCTGAATTTGTATTTCTTTTTCAGAAAAATGAAGCTGTAGGGCTGCTGCTGCAATATCAAAAAGTGAATTTCCGTCTGCAAGAAGAGCGTTTACCATGTCACGATAACGCTCACTTATCGGTTCAGCAAGTGCTTTTTCAACGTCGCCAAGATTGTTTTCGGCTATCTGATAATTTATGTCATCGCCGGTTGGAACAGGAATCTGGCTGATTTTACTTTTAGTTTCGTGGGCAATATCAAGAAGTGCGTAAACTTGTCTTCTGCCGCTGCATATTGTAACAGTATTGCCTTTTTTTCCTATGCGTCCGGTTCTTCCAATACGGTGAACGTAATATTCGTTATTCTGGGGTATATCGTAGTTGAATACATATTCGATATCGCTTACGTCAATACCTCTTGCTGCTACATCTGTTGCAACAAGAATTTGTACTGCGCCGCTGCGGAATTTTTCCATTACTGCTGTTCTTTGAGACTGTTTCAGATCTCCGTGAAGAGTTTCGGCAGCAAAACCGCTTTTGCTGAGTGCAAGACCAACTTCTTCTGATGTCTTTTTCGTATTGCAGAATACGATTGAAAGGCGTGGGGAATAATAATGCAGCAGAAGTTTCAGAGCATCAGTTTTACGTCCCATAGGTACATCAACATATGTTTGGGTTATATTTTCGAGTGTAAGCTTTTTTGCCGCTGTTTCGATAAGTACGGGGGATTTCTGGAATTCCTCAGTTATTTCCATTATTGACGGCGGCATTGTGGCGGAAAAGAGAACAGTTTGTCTGTCTTCCGGAGTTTCACGCAGAATAGTTTCCATATCCTCTTTAAAGCCCATGCTGAGCATTTCGTCAGCCTCGTCCAGTACTGCAAGACGAACATGGTCAAGTTTGAGAGTTTTTCTGCGCATATGGTCCATGATACGTCCGGGAGTGCCTATGACAATATTGGCTCTTTTCAGCTTGGTTATTTGTCTGTCCATTGGCGCACCGCCGTAAACTTCTACAGGACGGATACCTTCGCAGTATTTTGTAAGCTTGCGTATTTCACCGCAGCACTGCATTGCAAGTTCTCTTGTGGGCAGCATTATAACGGCAAGTACGCTGTCCTTGTCTTTTTGGCTGCTTATCATTTCTATTGCCGGAATTGCAAACGCCATTGTTTTGCCTGTTCCTGTCAAAGAACGCCCAATAACATCTGCTCCGGAACGCATAACGGGAATGGCTTTCGACTGGATATCAGTAGGGTTTTCAAAGCCCATTTCTTCAATTGCTCTCATTATTCCGGCAGACAGTTCCAGTTCGGTAAAGCTGTTTTTTTCTTTGATTTCTTCCATGTTTTTTCCTCAATTCTATCTTTCTGTATTCATTTATTTTAGCAGAATTATCTGCGCTTTGTCAATTTTACAAACAGAAATACATGACGATTTATGAAAATCTACTGTTTTAATGTCAATTCAGGAATAGTGGAATTATTTTTGGTAATTTTCACACATACCACAATAACTATTTATCGGCTTTCGCTGAAACCACAATATGTTGTGATTACCATAAATTTCCATTGTTGAAATACACATAAATTCATCGGCTTTTAAATAAAAACAGACACTTTGCACGATGTTTCGGTAAAGGTTTTTCAAAAGGTTGACAAATCTCTGAAACCGCTATATATTAGTTCTGGAATCAATAAAGTTGCTGTTTGATTGATGTTTTTGCAGGGAATTTTGACCCTTCAATATCTGATAAAATGAAAGGAGTTTTACAATGAGTAAGGTTGATTTTAATGCTTGGGAAGGTTTCGAGGGAAGACTCTGGAAACTTGAAGTAAATGTACGTGATTTTATTCAGAAGAATTATCGCCCGTATGACGGTGATGAATCTTTTCTTACACAACCAACAGATGCTACTAATCACCTCTGGGCTAAAGTTCAGGAACTTCAGAAAGAAGAAAGAGCAAAAGGCGGTATACTTGATATGGAAACAAAAGTTGTTTCCGGTCTTACATCTTACGGCGCAGGATATATTGACGAAGATAATTCTTTTCTTGAGAAAGTAGTAGGAATTCAGACTGATAAACCGCTCAAGAGGGCTTTTATGCCGTTCGGCGGTATCAAAATGGCGGAACAGGCTTGTACTACTAACGGTTATACACCTGACCCCGAACTGCATAAGATTTTCAACGAGTATACAACAACTCATAATCAGGGCGTGTTTGATGCGTATACACCTGAAATGAAGGCTGTTCGTCATAATAAGATAATTACCGGTCTGCCGGATACTTATGGAAGAGGTCGTATTGTAGGCGATTACCGCCGTGTTGCACTCTATGGCATTGATTACCTTATCGAGCAGAAGAAAAAAGATCTTGCCAACTGCGGCGACGGTGCTATGACAGAAGATGTTATACGTCTCAGAGAGGAAATCGCAAAGCAGATTCGTGCGCTCAATGGCATGAAAGAAATGGCTAAAATTTATGGCTTCGATATATCACTTCCGGCAACTAATGCAAGAGAAGCTGTTCAGTGGCTGTATTTCGGATATCTTGCCGCTATCAAAACACAAAACGGTGCGGCAATGTCTGTGGGTCGTGTTTCAACTTTCCTCGACATATATATTCAGCGTGACATTGATAAGGGTATTCTCACAGAACAGGAAGCTCAGGAACTTATTGACCATCTGGTTATGAAATTCCGTATTGTCAAGTTTGCAAGAATTCCTTCTTACAACCAGCTTTTCTCCGGCGATCCGGTATGGGCTACTCTCGAAGTTGCCGGAATCGGTGTGGACGGCAGACATATGGTAACTAAAAACGATTTCCGCTTTCTCCATACACTTGAAAATATGGGACCTTCTCCCGAACCTAATCTCACAGTGCTTTATTCTTCGGCACTTCCTGAAAACTTCAAGAAATATGCGGCAAAAATTTCGATAAATACAAGCTCTGTGCAGTATGAAAATGATGATGTCATGAAACCGGTATGGGGCGATGATTATTCAATCTGCTGTTGTGTTTCGGCAACTCAGACAGGTAAGGAAATGCAATTTTTCGGAGCAAGAGCTAACCTTGCGAAATGTCTGCTTTATGCAATAAACGGCGGTGTTGACGCTAAAACAAGAGAACAGGTCGGACCTATGATGCGCCCGATAACATCAGAATATCTCGATTATGACGAGGTTATCAAGAAATATGATATCATGATGGACTGGCTTGCAGGAGTTTACGTTAATGCGTTGAACCTTATCCATTATATGCACGACAAGTATTATTATGAGGCTGCTGAGATGGCTCTCATAGATACAGATGTGCGCCGCACATTTGCAACAGGTATTGCAGGATTTTCCCATGTTGTAGACTCTCTCAGCGCAATAAAGTATGCTAAAGTCAGAACGGAAAGAGATACTGACGGCGTTGTTCTTCACTTCATTACAGAGGGCGATTTCCCACGCTACGGAAATGATGATGACCGTGCAGATGATATAGCTGTATGGCTTCTCGGAACATTCCTCGAAAAGATAAAGAAACGTCATACCTACCGTAATTCAGAACCTACAACTTCTATTCTCACTATTACATCAAATGTTGTTTACGGTAAGGCTACATCTGATATGCCTGACGGAAGAAAAGCCGGTGCGCCGCTCTCTCCGGGTGCTAATCCGAGTTATGGAGCAGAAAAGAATGGTCTTCTTGCTTCTTTGAATTCTGTTGCAAAACTGCCGTACCATTGGGCTTTGGACGGTATTTCAAATACACAGACTATCAACCCTGATGCTCTTGGTCATGATGAGCAGGAAAGAATAAATAATCTTGTTCAGGTTATGGACGGATATTTCGATCAGGGTGCTCATCATCTTAACGTCAATGTTTTCGGAACAGATAAACTTTACGATGCTATGGAACATCCTGAAAAGGAAGAGTATGCTAATTTTACGATACGTGTATCAGGTTATGCCGTAAAATTCATCGACCTTACACGTGAACAACAGCTTGATGTAATTTCACGTACCTGTCACGCAGTATTGTAATGTTTCTTTTATCGGAGGATTAGGCAATGGCAGATGTAAATGATACTGTGAGCGGTCAGGTTCACAAAATAGAAACTTTCGGACTTGTGGACGGTCCGGGAGTACGCTTTGTAGTATTCGTGAGCGGTTGTAAAATGCGCTGTAAATTCTGCCATAATCCTGATACATGGAACAGCGGCGGGGAAAAACGTACAGCGTCAGAAGTGTGGAAACAGGCACGAAGATATAAGTCTTACTGGAAAAATAACGGCGGTATTACTGTAAGCGGTGGAGAACCTCTGTTGCAGATGGATTTTGTTACATCACTGTTCAGCCTTGCAAAGAATGAAAATGTACACACAGCAATTGATACTGCCGGACAGCCTTTTTCTGATAATCCCGAATGGCTTGCAGGATTTGAAAAGCTTATGTCTGTTACCGACCTTGTGATACTTGACCTTAAAGAAATGAATCCTGTTGGTCACAAGGAACTTACCGGAGTGGATAATGAAAATATTCTGCATATGGCAGAATGGCTTTCAAAGCATGGAAAGAAAATGTGGATTCGTCATGTGCTTGTACCTGGTATTACGGACAGTCAGGAAGATTTGTTTGAGATGAAAAAGTTTATTTCGTCACTGAAAACTGTCGAAAAAGTGGAAATTCTTCCCTATCATACACTTGGCATTATGAAGTGGGAAGAACTTGGAATTCCTTATCCGCTGAGAGGTGTGCCGACTCCTACGCCGGAACAGATACAAGAGGCTCAGAAAATATTGAAATGAAATTTATGCAGAAAAACAGCAGCTGTCGTAATAAGAAAAGCGGCAGCTGTGATATGTTACATAGGTTATTGAATTTGTTGAAGAATGAGTACATATTTTCTCTTTTTACAAAAGGTCTTATGGTGTTAATAGGTCTTGCGGAATCAGCGTTACTTGCAAGATATCTTGGTGCAGATCTGAGAGGAACTTTGTCATACATCTATAGTATTTCAGCTACAGTATACCTTATAGCAACATTTGGTATGTACACAGCGTATCCGTTCATGAGAAAGAACAGTAACGAAGAACCACAGAAGATTATTAACACATTTATGACGCATATGACGGTGATATTTTTATTTTATGCGGTTGTACTGATTATTCCAGCTGTTTTGCTGTTTGACAAAGAAAGAATTTTGGCAATAATACTTATCATGATACCTGTAATGGGTTACGATAAAATAGTGTCATTTATTTTTATGATAGAATCCCCGAATAAAACAAACAGATTTACACTTATATCTAACATAATACAAACTTTATATCTTGCTGTGATACTGTTATTTTTCAGGAAAAGTTTGTTGGCAGGCGTTTTTTATTATATTCTCGGTTGTTTTATAAAAACAGCTTATTTTTCATATAAGCTCAAAATGAAAGTGCAGTTGGAATGTTTCAAGCTTAAAACGCTTATTGGATATATTAAATTCGGTTTTTTCCCGATGGCAGCATTGCTTCTGACAACATTGAATTACAGACTTGATGTCATTATGCTGAAACAGTTCGATTTTATAACCTATACGCAGATAGGAGTATACTCAATAGGCTTGGGATTAAGCGAAAAAGCATTACTTGTACCGGATGCCGTAAAAGAAGTACTTCTTTCAAAACTCGCAAAAGGAAAAGGAGAAGAAGAAGAAGAAGTTGCAAGAGTTATGAGAGTATGCTTTTTGGCAAGTATAGGCACAGCTCTTTGTATACAGATTCTTGGCAAGTTTGTGTTGGACATTCTGTACGGCAGTGAATATGCCGGTGCAGAAATTGTTACATACATATCTGTATGGGGAACGACTGTCATGGTGTTTTTTAAGATGGTGTCGCAGTATAACGTCATACAGCATAAACAGCATCTGAATGTCATTTTTCTTACAGCGGCTATTCTTTTGAATCTGGCGGCAAATATGCTTTTGATTCCTGAAATGGGAATTAATGGGGCGGCTCTTGCGACGGATATAGGATATCTTGTAAGCGCATTGATTTTTTTGATTTATTTCTCTAAGACGGCAAATATAAAAATGCATAAACTGATACTGATTCAATCGGATGATGTAAAAATTCTAAAATCCATGTTGTCCTCTGACAGCGTAAGTGATAATGGTAAAATATCTGAGTGAAATAACAGAAATGAGTATCGGCTCATAATTTTATGTTTTGGGATTGGTTTTGATTATGAAAATGGGTAGGCTTTTAAAAGGCTTTTTTATGTTACCATTAAAATTTGTAAAAGCGGTAACTGGCGGCGGTTGGGTGACAAAAAATAAATTGTCTGTTTCGGCGTGTCTTTCTTATATGAAAAACAAATATGGAATTGATTTTTCAATATTTGAAGGTGAGAAAATACATAATTTGACATGGACAATATTGGAGATCTATGTGGAGTGTGCAGATTATGCCGGAAAGAAAATTCTGGTTATGGAAGAACGTTTAAATAATGGCGAAAAATTGGTTTTCCGTGATAATTTTCTTGCTGTGAAATATCATGAGCAAACTAAAGCAATGGCTGAAAAATTGGCTTCCGAAGTATACGGCGAATGTAAAGTATTGTGTGAGGTCATGAACAACAATGTACAGCCTGATGAATTTGACAAAACTACAACTTTTGAAGAATTTTGTTCAACAAGGGGTTCTAATATCTGGTTTGAGGTTCTTCTTCCTACTTATCATTCTGATGCAAAAAAAGAAGAAGAATTAAAACAGCTTGAACAGAAATGTGCAGACAGCCGTTTTGCCTGCATATGTGATGTGTACTACGCCGTTGATGAAAAAGCTTATGAAAGTATTTCAACTCATGCGGAACTAATGCAGCATGGCAGCAAATTGTACAAAGTTGCCGGAAAGTTTATGTCAAGAAATAGTTGCAGTGATTTTTTTGAAACATGGCGTTGATATTTCTGACCTGATACCACGAAAATAATGACTATATGTAGATGAATAAAAATTCCGACATTACTATCGGTTGAGAAATCCGGTAGAAGTGTCGGACATTTTTTACTCACAATGGAAAATGATTCGGGTTATTTTCAAAACTTTCTGATAAATATATTTGTAAAAATGCTTTTTTTCGTATTTCCTGACATTTGTCAAGTATTTGTCTGACTTCTTTCTCGGTTTTTACAACACAGTCATCATCAATATAAGTTTTTCCTTTTCCCTGTCCGTGATCTGTTACTTGTACAATTGACATGAAATCAACTCCCTTTCTAATTTATGCCTGTTTTTTTCCGTTATGACGGACAATAGCGGCTATTTGCCGTAATCGGTGACAGCAGTGCAGAATATGTTGGTAAAGAAAGGTTGTGAAATTATGCAGTATTGTATATATCTTCGCAAGTCCCGTATAGATGCCGAGTCGGAATTACATGGTGAAGGTGAAACTCTCGCACGTCACGAAAAAGCTCTCACGGAATTTGCACACAGCGCAAAACTTGAAGTTACTGCTGTATATCGTGAAATTGTAAGCGGTGAAACTATTGCGGCACGTCCGGAAATGCAGAAACTGCTTTCAGAAGTAAGTGCCGGTGTCTGGGATGGTGTTATTGTTATGGATATTGATCGCCTTGCAAGAGGGAACAGTATAGATCAAGGGATTATATCTCAGACATTTCTGTTTTCTGGTACTAAAATTATTACCCCGACAAAAATTTATGATCCTGCTAATGAATTTGATGAAGAATATTTTGAATTCGGTTTGTTCATGTCAAGACGTGAGTATAAAACAATTAACCGCCGTATGCAAAGGGGGAGAACAGCAAGTGTCAAAGAGGGAAAGTATGTCAGCAATAAAGCACCCTACGGCTATGAGCGCATAAAAATTGAACATGATAAGGGCTTTACACTGAGAATAATTCCTGAACAAGCTGACATTATAAGGAATATATTTACATGGTATACTGACGGTATCTTAGTCGAAAACGGTATAAAAAAACGTATAGGAGTCAGTCTTATTGCACGTGAATTAAACCGGCGCAGACTCAGATCTCCTACCGGTGGGGTCTGGACAGCTCAAACTATACGGGATATTTTGATAAATCCTGTTTTCTGCGGAAAAATTAGGTGGAACTGGAGGTCTGAGAAAAAACGAATGGTCAGCGGAAATATTATAATTCAACGTCCGCGCAGCAAAAATTTTATTCTGTGTGACGGGCTGCACGAACCAATAATTTCAGAAAAAGTTTTCGCCGATGCACAGCATTTTATGAGTCAGAACAAAAGGCTTCCGGTCAGGGGAGATAAAAAAATATCAAATCCTCTTGCAAGTCTTGTGATATGTCAAAAATGCGGTCGGAAAATGCAGCGGCGTTCAAATCCATCAACTGCCGACGTTCTTATGTGTCCCGAACCTTCGTGCGATAATCACGCATCTTTTCTTTATCTTGTAGAAGAACGTGTTGTCATGGCTCTTGAAGAATGGGCAGGAAAATATGTTTTGAACGACTTGGCAGACGGTTTTAGTAAATCGGATCATTCTGCTGAACTCAGGGCGCTTGATATTGCTCTTTCAACTGCCCAAAACCAGCTTGCTAAAGCTTTTGAAGCTTTTGAAACCGGTATATATGATTCTGATACTTTCCGTATGCGTAGTAACGCACTTAAAAAACGCATTTTAGATATTCAGTCTGAAAAACAGGCTGTTCAGAACAGAGCCGAAAAGCTTGCAATAGCAGAGAAGGCTGTAAATGAATTTATGTCGTCTGTTTATGATATAGTTTCTGTTTATCGGAATCTGACGGATACAACTGCTAAAAATTCTATGCTTTTGACCATTATTGACCATATAGAGTATGTTAAAAATATTCGTGGTCACGGTCATGAACGTGAATTTGAGATTGTTTTACACCCTATTCTTCCAAAAAATTAGCGTTGTTTACTTATATCTTATCGGTACAGAAGAACTCGGTCATCTGGAAATGATTGGAACTATTGTATATCAGCTTACCAAAAATATGACGGTTGAAGAAATAAAAGAGGCCGGACTGGATCAATATTTTGTAGATCATACTGCCGGAATATACCCGTCATCTGCCGCAGGAATGCCATATACAGCATCGTCAATGCAGGTGAAAGGTGATATAATAGCTGATGTTCATGAAAATCTTGCAGCGGAACAAAAAGCAAGAGTCACTTATGATAACATTCTTCGTTTTTGTGATGATCCTGATGTTATAGATCCGATACGTTTTCTTCGCCAGCGTGAAATAGTACACTATCAGCGTTTCGGCGAGGCATTGCGCATAGTTACTGATAAGCTGGACAGTAAGAATTTTTATGCCTTTAATCCTGAATTTGACAAAAGAAAAAAGAGAAGATGAAATTTTTAACCTGAATTTACAAGAAGTCCCCCACCAACAAGGTGGGGAATGAATTACTTTTCAGCTATAAGGTTGACTTTTTCTTAATATAGAACAAGCGGAAAACAAAAAACGACAACACAACGGCTAATTGACATGGTCATATACTTTCTGATAGTTGGCAGAAAAAATGGGCTGTTGCACTAAGAACTTTTTCTTTTGCGACAGCCATTTTTGATGTCGGTAAGCCTATGAAGAACTGAGAACGGTATAGCACACCGTTGCTTTCATAACATAATTTAAGTGATTCATATTGTTACCTACGGTTATGTTGGTTTGGTCGCTCAACATTTTACCACAGACTTCAATATGGGTCTATTTTTTTGCCATTTTATTTTACAACTTAGCATTTTTTTATAAAAACAATAATGAAATGGCATAAAATGTTATAGTATACAATTTATTGTATAGATTGCTATTTTCTGAATTTTTATGGCTTGCATTTGATAAAAAACTGTAATATAATATAGAAAAATCACATAAAGAGGTGAAAAACAATGACTATAAAAGAAGCAAAGGAAATCTGTGCAAGGCTGGAATGTTATGATGAAACTCTTTCCGAGGAAGACTTTTTTCTATATACTGAAGCCCTCGGTTTTCTGATAGAAAAGACTCGCAAGCCGAAATATATGGTCACTTTGGGTGGAGTTTATTATGCGAGAAAGGATTTCGACCTTGCACTTAAGTATTACGAAATGGCGGCAGACCTTGGGTATGAGTCTGCAATACAAGGACTTGGCTACATCTGGTACTATGGCAGAACAGGAACAATTGATTATGAGAAAGCATTCAGGTATTTTTCTTCTCTGAAATATAATATCGTGGCTCGGTATAAGGTAGCTGATATGTATAAGAACGGATATTATGTGGCAAAAGATTACGACAAATACAGGCAAATCATCGAACAGCTGTATGAGGAAGTCAAGAATATGGAAAATCCTTTTGCGCCTGTGCCGGAAATATTCACTCGTCTTGCGGATATACGCACAAAGGAAGGAAAGACAGATGAGGCAATCCGTCTGTACTGTGAAGCAAAAGATATTCTGGCGCAGCGTATTGAGGAAAATCCGTTCTTTGGCAATCTGACGATCATGAAATATCTGATAAAAAATTTGTATGAATTGAAAGGCATTGACCTGAATCACATAGACCTGTTTGACTTTTATAAACTGCTGACCAAGCCTGTCAAGTTGTCGTTCAAATATGACGGTGAGGAGCATTTTGCAGAATCAGTTGAAGAGGACGGAGAAGTTGTTATAAATTTTGACGGCAAATGGTTCAGAAATGTTGATGATTTTTTTGCAAAGGCTTCTATAGATGGTTTGAAACTTGTTGTGATAGGTTGGGAGCTTTATGATTTCGGGGTGATAACATGAGCGATAGTCAGGAAAATTATGAGCAATATGAAAAACTGCTGTTTGAAAGAGATAAATACAAAAAGCAGGCAGGCGAATATCTTCGGGAATATATCCGAGAATTCGGTGAACTTATGATAGATGTATTTCGTAAAAAGATAAGCTGCATTGAAAAGAAAAAAATGATAAGCTACTGTCAGCTCAGAATAAACAAAAGTGAAATGATTGACGCACAGGCTATGAACGACTTTATACGGCACGAAATGGAGGCGTACAACGAACAGCTTGCCGGCATGATACACAACAATGAACTCTGCCAAAAGGATACTGCAATTTCAAACAGTGATGTAATGCAGATAAAACGTATTTACCGCCGTATTGCCAAAAAGATACACCCCGATATTCATCCTGGAACGCTGGATCTTCAGGCTTTGTATGACCTGTGGGTCGAGGTGATGGACGCATATGAACGCAACGATTTGGAAACACTGGAGGAACTTGAAATACAGATCAACAGTATTCTCCGTGAACTGGGCAATGATGTTCCGGATGCGGAAATACCCGACATTGATGAAAAAATAAAAGCTCTTGAGGCAGAGATTGAAAAAATACTCTCAACCGATCCTTATCAATACAGATTTCTGCTGGAGGATGAAGAAAGGGTACGGGAATACAAGGAAGAACTTCAGGAAGAGCTTGAAGAATATACCCGCTACGAAAAACAATTGATTGAAATTTTGAAAAAGTATGTTGCCGGAGGTGCAAAATTTACATGGGAGAACTGATGATAAAGAATGACGATCTTGCCGTTCTGACACAAGCAAAGGGGATAGGAGACGTTCTTAAACCGCTTTTAAAAGAAATACATCTTTTCGATACATACATTGCAGGTACTACTCATCTCAAAGATAAAACCGTTCTTGATGAAATCGAAGTCGGACAGAAACTTGACCTGAAAAGGGAAATCAACAAGTTTGATGAAAAAGCAATCATGCTTATTACGGAAGACGGAAAAAAGGTTGGCTATGTTCCCGAAAAAGACAATATTATTTTTTCCCGACTGATGGATGCCGGCAAGCTTCTGTCAGCAAAAGTGACGGATATGAAGGAACGCATGGGTGATTTCATGCAAATCAGCATAGGAATTTATCTTATTGATTTCTGATGGTTCAGAATGGAATATTGATAAAAGAACGTAATGATGTTTGTAATAAAGATGGTTAGAGATTCGTCTGTGAAAGCTATAATTGGATATTTTAAGCACTCGGAAACGGGTGCTTTTTTATGTCTGTATGCTTGTAACATTTAAAGCGATTTTAAGTTATTATTTGACAGGTTGCTTATAAATGAATCGGCTGACACGATATTTATTCTTTTCTAATATTGACAAATTTGGAATATTGTTGTATATTTTAAGTAGATGTTTAAAGTGGATATTTTTATTATTCTTTATGGCAAATTTTTGTGAATTTTGTAAAAAATGTCATATTTTAAGGCGGTGATAACAGAACAGTTTTTTAGTCAAAGTTTTTTACTCGAACAAAAGAAATTAAGGAGATTTTTTAAGCAGCTAAAAATATTGACATTAGTGATTAAATGTGTAAAAATATCCTCATAGAGAGGAGAAATGACGAAATTGCTAAAAAGTTATAAAACTGA
>CACXGC010000158.1 GCA_902767155.1 uncultured Ruminococcus sp.
AACACGCAAAAGAAAAAAGGCTTGAAAACAAGCGGTTTACGCTGATTTCAAGTCTTTCTTTTGTATCAATCTCGGTACTGTTTTATCACCTTTCGCATCTAAAGTATTGATGTTTTCTTTCTCAAAGAAGATTGCGATGTTCAGCTTTTTTAGGTCACGAGTAAACTTAAGGCAGTCGACTGTATGAAGACTTTTATTCTTCGCTTTTGGCGAATAGATAAATGATATCTTTTTTACGAAAAAGGATTATATCCTCATCAATAATTAGTAGTCGATTAATTATTATTTTGTTCACTTGGGCGGTATTTGGAATATGATGTAGGATACAAGTTTGCGTTGGTGAATATTGGAAGAATGAAAAGATCTGCTTCTTTTGATATGGAACGACGGAATAGCTTAACTGCACAATTTCCTTTATAGTCTCATCGGAAAGCATTTGTTTTATTTTATTAGAGTATTTTATTTTCATGAGATAACCCTCCTTGTAGTCATTCATATTACCTCTATATCGAGAAAATATCAACGCTGCCCACAAAATAAATTGTAAATTTTTTGTGGGCGGTATTGACAAGGGCGCACTTTTGTGATATAGAATATAGTGGGCAGCAAAATAACAGGAGGTAAATCTCATGAAAAAGAACAATGCAGCAGAAATGTTTGAATGTTATGAAACGCTGAGAAACGAATTGAAGGAACGTGATTTAGAGTCAGTTATGCGTAGTAGAGGCTGGCGCAAGCTTATGGAACTCTTAGCAGATAATTTCAATACCATTTCGGCCAGCGCTTCTTCCGAATCAGATATTGCAACGAAAATTGACGCTGCAATACTTGCATTTTCACAAAACGTTCTCGAACCCAGCGGACAAAAAGGGTTTGAATTGAATAAAGAGCGTAAAGTCGATATCGAGAAAACCGTAGAGACCGAGGAGGGCATTGTCAGGTCTACAGCAAAAGGTCGTATCGATAGTAAGTACTCATCTGTGGTTATAGAGTACAAGCAGCCTTCCGCATACAAAACCAAGGTGGATACGGATAGTGCATTTTTTCAGGCATTGGATTACTTGAATTCGCTGTATATCGAAAGCGCAGGGACCTACCTTGGTATTGTAACGGATGGTGATCGTTGCCAGTTCCTTTTATTTGACGAAGGCGTAAAAGCTGTTTTTGATGTTGACAAGACAAAGGTCAGTCCGCAAACGGCAGTTCGCAAGGTCGATGCAGAGACGGTAGATAAGATGTTTAGATCTATCATTAACCTTCAGGTAAAAGCATTGAACTCTGACAACCTGATTCATGACCTGGTGATTACACAGAGAAAAGGTAAGAATGCAATATATCATTTAACCACTTCTCTCTATAAATCTTTAGAGGTTATGGACAGTATAACCCAAGTATCCTATGGTCAGTGGATGAATAACTTTGGCTTGTCCCACGATGATGCGTCAAAACAAAAAGCTATAGAGGATCGCCGTAAAGATCTTGCGTCTTTAATCGGTCGAGAAAAAATCGAAACGGATGAGGAGTATAAAATTCTTTTTGCGCTTCAGACCGCAATCTCGATCCTCGCTATGTTGATAGCGTATAAAGTAGTGCTCCTTGTCAAAGGAGAATCTCATTCATCTTTCCGTGACCTCTTGGAAATTAATATCGATGAACGTAGAATCGAACTCGGAAACATTGCTGAGGGTGCCGTATCGATGGAATTGAATATATTCAACTTGCTTGAGATTGGCTGCTTTTCGTGGCCCTTTTCAAAAAATAATTGGACTGAAGAGACTAACTCCTGTATTAAAGATATTATTGAAATACTTATGAGATATGAAACGATGCCAGATCTGACAAGCCGGACTGATGATCTGTTTCGTGAACTTTACATGTCTATAATGCCTGTAAGTGTTCGCCATTCACTTGGTGAATACTATACTGCTGACTGGCTTGCTGAAAATGTTATTAATTCCGGATTAGGATATGTTCCTTACGATGCGGATCATATACGGGTTTTGGATTCAACAGCGGGATCTGGTACGTTCTCCCAAAAAACAATAGAGAAGAAGCGAAAAAAATATAGCAACCTTCCAAAGCATGAGGCTCTTAAGTATATTCTGAATGAGGTTGTTGCTATTGATGCAAACACGCTTGCTGTAATATTAGCCAGAATTAACTATTTTCTTGCGATAGCGGATCTGATAGAGCCAGACAATGACATATATATCCCCGTGTTTATTGGAGATTCTTCTATTCCGAGCATTAAAAAAAAGTCGAAGGATGGTAAGTTTTATATTGATACTATCCAGTTAGGTGATGGCGATAATATAAAAGTTGAGATTCCCGTAGCAAGCATAGAGAATCCTAAACAATTTGTGGAAGAGATGCAGAATATCGCCATGTTTGGCGATGCAAACGACGATGCTTTGATAAAACGTCTTGATAATTTATGCGAGAATGAGATGGAGTTGAAGGAGATTACAAGTTCTTGGTGCGAACTTAAAGCCCGTGGACTCATTACCCCGGCCGTCATTAACTCGATGATCAATAGTTTTATGTTGTGCAGTATTGGCCGTTTCCAAATGGTCGTGGGGAACCCGCCTTGGGTTGATTGGAAGACACTTCCGTCCGTTCATAGAGAGAACAAAAAAGAGGTTTGCTATGAAAGAAATCTGTTCTCCGGCGATGGCAGAACGGGAGGGAATAGTTTAAATATATGTGCTCTGATTTCAAATGTTACAGCAGAAAACTGGTTGGATAAAAATGGCGTAATTGCAATTCTTATGCCTCAGAGCCTTCTTTTCCAGCAGAGCTATGAGGGATACAGGAAATTTGACCTCTTTGATGGAAGACGTTTATATTTCCAGGAGATCGTGGATTGGGCCAAAGCCGGACATCCTTTTTATCCCGTTCAACAGTTGTTTTGCACATACATAATGGCTGAGAACGCACGCAATTATGAAAAGGGCATTCCTTTAAAAATGATTCACCTCAAAAAAGGAAACAAACTTGAGAACATTACAAACCTCATCAATGAAAATAACTTTTCAGATTATTTCACTATAGTAAATGGGGTTGTGGGAAAAGCTTCCGAAACAAGATCTGCTTTTACCTATGCAAAGGATTCTAAAGAACTTGCAGAGTTTAATGCCATCATGGGTAATACGGAATACGTTGGTCGAGAAGGCGTAGAGTATTATCCTCAGGAGTTACAGCTGCTGACTCTCAAGAGCTATGACGCTAAAAAAGGAACGGCTAAACTTGAAAGTTATCAAAGTTCAAAATCGAAAATAGCAGTCGGCAAAAGGACTCCGGAGTTGGAAACAAAATATTTAAGGCCCCTTGTTAAGGGTGTAAATGTTTCGCGTTTCCACGTTGATCCGTCCGAGTATTTGGTTGCTTTTCCTTATGACGAGGATCATTATAAAGTGCCGTTTGATAAAGAGATGTTGTTGGAGACATCACCCGAATTATTAAAGTATTATGAAAAGAATAAAGAATACTTGATGGCTCAAACAGAATATAGCGACAAGATAATAGGAGATACTTCAGCGCCTTACTACGCCCTTGCAAGAACAGGTAAGTACAGTCACGCTGATTGGTATGTTGTCTTTAGAGATAACACAAAGTGGGTTTCCTCAGTAGTTGGAAAAATTTACACGGATTGGGGAGGAATCAAGAGACCTGCGTTTCAGAACCACTGTGTTTCAGTATGCGAAAAGTCAGATGGAAGCTTTATCTCTGAAAATGAAGCACATTATATTTGCGCCATATTGAACTCGCATGTTGTAGAGGATTATGTATTATCCACCAGCGATAAGCGTACGTTTAAAATTCGCATCCCTGTACGAATTGATAAATATAATCCTAAAAATTCGATTCACGTACGGTTAGCTGAACTTTCGAAGAAGGCTCATAAGGAATATGATAACGAGGATTATATTGAAATAATCAGACAGGAAATCGATGAGTTATACCTTCAGAGCTTTAAATGATAGTTAAAAGTTCTCAGGATAATATTGAAGAAACAGATTTCTGAAGCGTATATGCAAAAAGGGCATAATTACACATTTAGCTTTCAAGCGAGGTGGACAAAACATCTACCTCGCTTTTTTTACAATATTCTTGTAGTCTCAACCCTCAAAAAAGTAGTTCCATAGCCTCGACTATGTGTTTTTCAGTAGTCAGAACTGTTGTCACGGAACACAAAAAGGGATCCCGGCAGGAAGCTCGTAATCGAGCCATCTTTCGGAATCCCTTTGTTTTAAGCCATTCTCGGCTGCCTATTTACTTTTCTTTTGACATCAATACCACTGTCTCCACATG
>CACXGC010000159.1 GCA_902767155.1 uncultured Ruminococcus sp.
GCGAGTGATGGGACTTGAACCCATACGTCGTGAAACACACGCCCCTCAAACGTGCCTGTCTGCCTATTCCAGCACACTCGCATATTTTTTCTGTTCCGTGGAACGATGTTTATTATACAATACTCTCACCCATTTGTCAAGCCTTTTTTCAAAATTTTTTTCTATTTTCGGAACAAAATAATAACATTGCCGTACAGTACAGAGAATTTTTTCGTTTCCCTGTACTGCGACAAAATCATGTTTTCAAAAATTGTAAAAATGATACAGTCGTAACTTACTGTTTCACTATCTCGTCATATGCTTTCTTGAGAGCGAAAACTTTTCTGGCAGTTTCATCAAACTGGTCAGGAGTAAGCGACTGTGCGCCGTCTGATAAAGCATGTTTCGGGTCATTATGTACCTCTATCATGAGTCCATCAGCACCTGCTGCAACTGCTGCAAGAGACATCTGTTCAACAAGAGAAGCTTTTCCCGTTGCATGGCTTGGGTCAACGATTACCGGAAGATGTGAAAGTTTCTTAATAACAGGAACGGCAGACAAATCCAGTGTATTACGTGTTGCAGTTTCATATGTACGTATACCCCTTTCACACAAAATAACCTTGTCATTGCCGCCTGCCATAATATACTCCGCACTCATAAGCCACTCTTCGATCGTGTTTGCAAGCCCTCTTTTCAACAGAATAGGCTTATCAATTTTTCCAAGCTGTTTCAGAAGCTCAAAATTCTGCATATTTCTTGCACCGACCTGAATAATGTCAACACTTTCAAACAATTCAATATGCGATACGCTCATTATTTCGGTAACTATCGGTAATCCTGTAACTTTTCTCGCTCCCTTGAGCAGGTCAAGCCCTTCGCCTTTGAGTCCCTGAAAAGAATACGGCGAAGTACGTGGCTTGAATGCGCCGCCTCTGAGAAATGCTGCTCCTGCCGCCTTAACTCTTTCGGCAACATAATTTATTTGCTCTTCACTCTCAACAGAACAAGGTCCTGCCATAATACAAAGATTGCCGTCACCGATTTTCTGACCGGTTGGCAGTTCTATCACTGTATTATCCGGATGAAATTTACGGTTAGCCTTTTTATACGGTTCCTGTACACGTCTTAATTTCTCGACTATATCCTGAGCGTTGACCCAATCCTCGTCGATATGAACAGTATCTCCCAAAAGTCCGAGAACAGTCGATTCAACGCCTACCCATGTGTTTACTGTAACATGATATTTTTCTTCAAGTGCTGCTTTAAACAAAATTTGCTGTTCCTTTGTTGTACCCGGTTTCAATACGATTATCATTGTAAATTCCTCCTGAAAATAAAAAATAGGCGAAACCCGCACGGTTCCGCCATGATTACTTGTTCCACATACAAATCAATCGGGGTGGGCTATACTGCCGCTTTCGGAAACGCACGAAGAATAGACCCATGTGAAAAGACACATGAGCTGCCGAAGAAATATTCGCTAAATCGTGCATAATTTCTGTTAGCCATAGCAGTAAATCCCTTTCGATAAGTATCTGACACGGACATGATAACACCGGAAAAATTATTTGTCAATATTTTTACAAGAAAATAACAGATTTTCGGCATTTGCAACAAATATCAGTCTTGCAGTTTTGCTGCCACCTTACTCATAAATTTATCCGACTTTACAGAAAATCTCTCATGCTCTCCGGTTGCAATAACACCCGAATTATCACTTGCAAAAAGATCAAAAGTATACTTTCTGCCGCTTATACCTGTAAGAACCGCCTTTGCTGTAACTGTTGCACCAACCGAAGATGCGCTGACATGATTTATTGTAATCATCGTACCGACCGTTGTTATGCCTTCATCAAGATAAGGCTGCAACAATTCACAAGCCGCCTTTTCCATAAGCGCACCGACAACAGGTGTTGCAAGAACCTCTAATGTTCCGCTTCCTACAGCCAAAGCCGTCATTTTATCGTCAACTGTAGCAGTTACTTCGTTTGACATTCCGATTTTCAATTCATTCATAGTAAATACCTCTCTCATAAAAAATCTTTGAAATAAGTGTACGCCTTCAAAAAAATAATTTTGCCCAACTGTTCATCCTTTGCACTAAGTTTTTTCTTGATTATACGACGAATTACTGCTATAATATAGTCGTCAGAAATTCGTATAATTCCCTTTTCAGATTATATCATAAACACATGGGAAATAAAACCCATAATTTTATCTTAGAGAGTGACGACTATGCCTTTGTATTTTTTCAAGGAGGAATCCCAGATGGCTGATGCACCTGCTGAACAGACAGAAAAACCAAAAACACGGCAGAGAATACATCTTCTTGATGAACTTCGTGGATTTGCCGTTTTTTGCATGGTATTCTATCATGCCTTCTATTCCATTGGATATTTTTTCAACTGGGACTGGGGATTGGTACTGCTGAATTTTTTCTCCCCTGCTGAGCCTTACTTTGCCGGAATGTTCATTCTTATTTCGGGAATCTCCTCAAACCTGAGCCATTCAAATATAGAACGAGGCTCAAAACTTTTTTTCATTGCCTACGCTGTTACTGTTGTGACATATTTTGCCGTCGGGTCGAATGCAGTGATACATTTCGGAATACTTCATATGCTTTCTGTCTGCATGATGCTTTACGGCATACTCACAAAAGTATGTAAACTTATCCCGTTGTGGGTAGGATTTATACTCAATGCCGCTTTATTTATTCTTACCATAAATGTCATCAGAAAATTTATCGGAATACCGTTTCTATGGTCTATGACACTTCCCGAAGAATGGTATCAGACAGATTTTCTTTATCCGCTTGGTATGCCGTATAATGGTTTTGTTTCAAGCGACTATTTTCCGCTTCTTCCGTGGCTGTTTCTCTTTTTCGCCGGATGTTTCTTCGGCAGACTTGCAACACAAAAGAAGTTCCCAAAATTCGCCTATAAGTCGCACATTTCTTTCTTCTCTTTTATAGGACGCAATGCGCTTTTAATATACATCCTGCATCAGCCGATAATTTTCGGCATCTGCAAAGGCGTACAGTATATTATCTCACTTATAGCAAAGTAAGGGGGCTTTTTTATGGAAAACGAAATCAACACAAATGAACCTGTTCAAACACTTGAATCAAAGTCGGGTTCTTTATCTTCTGACAAGCAATACCGCTCAGGCAAAATATTATATGATGTCGGACTGGTCATATTCACACTTTTTTTAGCCGCAAGCTGTATTTTATTCTTCACAAAAACCGAAATTCTCATAGGCGGAATGTTTTGCACAAATCTGATATACTTTATGTATCTTATA
>CACXGC010000160.1 GCA_902767155.1 uncultured Ruminococcus sp.
AGCGGGTGTTTCTATGTGCGAAATATATGACAAAATCTTTGCTTCCGGCGAGGCAAGAGGCGAGGCAAGAGGTCGTGAAATCGGCGAAGCAAGAGGTCGTGAAATCGGCGAGGCAAGAGGTTTTTTGAAAGCCTTGATTGGTCTTGTAAAAGACAATATTCTCACGCTTGCTGACGCTGCCAAAAGAGCAAACATGACAATTGACGAATTTGAAAAACAGATGATACTTCTCACATGAAAAAATCATGTTTGCCGCAATCATCAGAAAAAATATTATTCAGTGAAGAGTGTGGAGCAGTTAAGAAAACTCCGCACTCTGATTTTTTAGTTACAGATTTGTAGTATTTGACCTTTCGGGGTCAAAAAATACTCATTTTGCAGGGACTATTGAAAGGGGGATGACAGTTATGAAAAGCGAAAAAGGGATTCAAATAATCATTTCCGGTGCTTTAGCCGCTTTTGCTGTTTATATGGGTACACTAACAGTGCCTGTAATTGTTCTCATGGTCATGATGATTCTTGACTATCTCAGCGGAATGGCTGCCGCATGGATGCAAAACAGTCTTTCAAGCAAAATCGGCGCAAAAGGCATTGTCAAAAAGGTCGGCTATATGGGTCTTATCGTTGTAGCAATGGGGGCGGATTATCTCATTTACAGCGGTATTATTGCCGCCAATATCGACATAAACTACAATATGTGGTTCGGGCTTTTAGTTGCTGTGTGGCTTATAATCAACGAAATGATATCCATACTTGAAAATCTTTCAAAGCTCGGTGTACCTATACCAGAATTTATGACGAAAATAATAAAGCGCCTCAAAACATCAGTCCAAAAAGATTGAACCATCTGCCGAACTTGTGAAATTCTGCGAAATTCTATCTATATTATTCCATACAGGAATTTTTGCATCACCTTCACCGCATAAAATTGTATGTTTCATACCTGATTCACAAAAAAAATATGAATTTCCTATTGTAATTATGAAAACAATGTTATATAATTGGCTATAGTGGTTAAAAAATCGCTGAACAGTAAATTAATTTTATTATAAATTACAAAGGGGGATTTCTCTAAATGAAACAGTACAATGCCAAAAACATTATGAATATTGCGATTGCAGGTCATAGCGGTTCGGGTAAAACTTCCCTTGCCGAAGCAATGCTTTATTTGTGCGGCGGCTCTGACCGTCTTGGAAAAGTCAGCGACGGAAATACAATCTGTGATTTTGATGCTGAGGAAATAAAGCGCAAGACTTCTGTGCAGACTTGTGTTGCTCCTATCGAATGGAAGGGCAAGAAAATAAACCTGATAGATGCTCCCGGTCTTTTCGACTTCGAGGGAGGTCTCTGTGAAGCAGCACGTGCAGCAGATACTGTTCTTATCACCGTTTCGGGCAAAGGCGGAGTTGCTGTCGGAACAGAAAAAGCTGTCAAGGCTGCTGATAAAAGAGGTCTTACAAAGGTCTTTTTCGTAAACGGACTCTGTGACGAAAGCGCAAGATTCTATCGTGTATTCGAGAGCCTGAAATCCTCTTTTGGTCCGTCGGTTTGTCCTGTTGTTGTACCTTATATTGTCAACGGTCAGGCAGACTGTTATGTAAACCTGCTTGAATACAAAGCTTACAAGTATGTTGACGGAAAAATTACAAATGTTCCGATTCCTGATATGGGCGACCGTCTTGAGGGTCTGCGTACAGCTATAAACGAGGCTGTTGCTGAAACAAGCGACGAAATGTTCGAGAAATATTTCTCCGGCGAAGAATTCACTCCGGAAGAAATTATAGTCGGCGTAAGTAAGGGCGTAAAGAATGGAAGCATCAGCCCTGTATTCTGCGGCGATGCACTTCTCACATACGGTGTTGAGCAGCTTTTGAACGGTCTCAGCTGGCTTGCACCTTGTGCCGCGGATAAAGCTGCCGAAGTTGCTGCTGACCTCAACGGCGAACCTGTTGAACTTAATGTCAGCGATGATGCAGCTGCTGCCGCTATAGTTTTCAAAACAATTGCTGACCCGTTTGTAGGAAAGCTTTCATACTTCAAAGTAGTCTCCGGCAAAATTGCCGCTGATACTCAGCTTATCAACATGAGAACCGGCACAAATGAAAAAGTTTCCAAAGTTATGATGGCAAAGGGTAAGAAACTTGAAGATGTTTCTTATATCGGCGCAGGTGATATTGGTGCTGTTGCAAAAATGAACTCTGTCAATACCGGCGATACTCTTTGTTCTCCGGTCAGAAAAGTAACTCTTGACGGTGTTGAATATCCTGAACCGTCTCTTTCAATGGCTGTTGCACCTAAGAACAAGGGCGAAGAAGATAAGGTCGCTCTCGGCATAGGCAAACTCAGCGAAGAAGACCCGACTATCAAGTTTGAAACAAATCAGGAAACACATCAGATGATAATAAGCGGCATGGGCGAACAGCACCTTGATGTTATCGTGTCAAAACTCAAATCCAAATTCGGAATTGATGTAACGCTGTCCAAGCCGAAAGTAGCATACAGAGAAACTATCCGCAAAACTGTAAAAGTTCAGGGTCGTTATAAGAAACAGACAGGCGGTCACGGTCAGTTTGGTGACGTATGGATAGAATTCTCTCCGAGCAATTGTGAAACAATGGAATTTGAAGAAAAAGTTGTCGGCGGCGCAGTACCGAAAGGATTCTTCCCCGCAGTTGAAAAAGGTCTGCGTGACAGTATCGCAAAAGGACCTCTTGCCGGATATCCTGTTGTAGGACTTAAAGCTACTCTTGTAGACGGTTCTTACCATCCGGTTGACTCTTCCGAAATGTCATTCAAAACAGCAGCTTCTCTTGCATATAAAGAAGGTATGCCGAAAGCCGGTCCTGTTCTTCTTGAGCCTGTCGGAACACTTAAAGCTGTTGTACCAAGCGACAACATGGGCGATATCATGGGCGAAATCACAAAGCGCAGAGGCAGAGTTCTCGGTATGAATCAGGCAGAGGACAATATGCAGGAAATCGAAGCGGAAGCTCCTCAGGCAGAAATGAGCGACTTCTCCACGTTTATACGTCAGGCTACTCAGGGCAGGGGTTACTTCACTTTCAAATTTGAAAGATATGAAGAAGCTCCCCAGATTATAGCTCAGAAAGTTATCGCAGAGTCCGCTGAATAAAAACATACTCTTATCAAACTTTATCCTAAAGCGGCAAGAAGACTCCGACCTCTATAGGTCGGGGATGAATTGCCGGTCAGCCGTAAGGCTGACTTATTATTTG
>CACXGC010000161.1 GCA_902767155.1 uncultured Ruminococcus sp.
CGGAGAGGATGGGATTCGAACCCATGTGTCCTTTCGGACAAACGGTTTTCAAGACCGCCTCGTTATGACCGCTTCGATACCTCTCCGCATTTGCCGCTCTCTGCGACTTCATAATGATATCATATTCTTTATGAAATGTCAATAGTTTTTTTGAATTTTTTATCCAAAAAAATCATAACTTAGCTCTGTATCAAATCTTGATATTGAGAAAAAATAATATTGGTGACGTTACAGCATGAATAAAAACAGCAATCTTGTAATATTCTCCATAGGCGGAATATCATACGGAATGATTGAGATATTATGGAGAAAATATACACACTGGACAATGGTTCTGACAGGCGGAACTTGTTTCACAGTTTTATATCGCATATTCCGCAAAATAGCGGATACAAAAGTATGGAAAAAATGTATAATAGGCAGTGCAGTCATTACCGGAATAGAATTTACAGTCGGGTGTATAGTAAACATCTGGGGCAAAATGAAAGTCTGGGATTATTCCGACAAGCCGATGAACCTTTGCGGTCAGATATGTATAGGCTACAGCGCATTATGGGGAATTCTTACTTTACCGATATGCGGATTGTGCAGTATACTCAGAAAAAAGTTTGGCGATATATGAATAAAAAAAGCCTGCCGGAGAACACTTTCACATATTCTCTGACAGGCTGAAAAACTTTTTTCTATAAGTGTAAAAATCACTCGGTACGTAAAGCAATAACAGGGTCTTTGCGTGATGCAGAGCTTGCCGGAATCAGTCCGCCGAACATTGTTATCAAAGTACTTATAAGTACCAATATCAAAGCCGGAATAACAGGAACTGCAACATTAATAGTTCCGTTTTCTATCATACCCATGGACGAAACTATAGCACCCGCCGGTATACAAAGCAGTGCCGCAACACCAACGCCGATAATGCCGGAAAGCAAACCGATAATAAACGTTTCCGCATTGAATACTTGAGAAATATTTCCTTTTGATGCACCCAATGCACGAAGGATACCTATTTCCTTTGTACGCTCAAGTACAGAAATATGTGTTATGATACCGATCATTATGCATGAAACTACAAGTGATACAGCAACAAAAGCGATAAGTATTCCTGATACCGCATTTATAAGATCTTTTATCTGTTCGGTATACTCTTTTATGTAATCCGTATATGTTATATAGTCTTCCGAATCGCCTGTACTGTTATAGTCATCAATAATTCTCATAAAGCCTTCCTTACCCTCAAATGTATCAGGATATATAATAAGCGAGGTAGGTTCGTCATAATTCACATATCCAAGCTGTGTAAATGCTTCTTTTAAGTTTGTAGAAATATCGAACATATACAATGCATAGTTTATCACATCTTCATCCTTTTGAAGATCTATCCATTTATTGAAAATTTCTGAAACATTTTTTTCTGTTTTTTCTTTTCCAACTGTAGTTATAGAAGCATTTTCCATAAACATATAGGAATATTCTTCTTTTTCTTCATCAGAATAATTCTTAACTATCTCACGGATATTGTTTGCAAGATTTTCAGTATCTTCATCATCAAATTTCAATCCGTTCAGAACATTTTTAGAATTGTCTGCAAGCTGGTCTTTAACAGCGTCAGCCTTTGCAGTTTCATCAATAATACGGTTTGTAAGCTTATATGTATAACCTATGATTGGTGTATCATAGTAGGACATAGAATCGAACATTGACGCTGAATTATTATTCTTTGATATTATACCCGTAATTTTAAGCTTAATGCCGTATTTTTTAATCAGGTCTGCTGTTCTTTCGTCGCTGTCAGGAACAAACTCATAATAGCCCTTATCCGTTTTTACGTACTTATACGCATTAGGGAGCAGTGTAAATTCTTTTTTGCAGACATCCTCATATGAAACAGCCTTATCCCTGATAAGATTTGGTTTTTCCAATAGTTCCTCATAATCTTCTGAGGACATAAAGCCGTATTTCATAAGGTTCTGGGCACTAAGTCCGCCATTTTCTACAATCAGCACACATTCATTATAATTTTCAGGCCATTCGCCGTAAACAACATCGTAGCCGTTTTTGGTTTTCTTGCTTATAGTACTGTCACGTCCTTGGGGGAGGGGAGTTATTTCCGAAATGTAACTTGACTGCAAAGGACCATCAAAATCAACATTTCCAAAAATGTTCATCAAATTACCGGACGGATCTTTTGTATAAAGCATATATTTGGTACTGTAAACAGGAATTATAGAACCTGTGCCGATATACTGTTCTATATTCTTATCCGGATCATTGATATATTTCATAAACTTTCCGAGATCGTTTTTTATCTCTTTAAATCCGCCGTTATAATAACCATTATTGCTTTCTACTATAGGAACAACTTTTCCGTCAACAGGTTCGACCTGTTCCGGTTCATCGTAGTCCATCATATAAAAATCGTCATACGAATATGTAGTAGAATCCAAAGTTATCGGGTAATTCTCCATTGTTTCACGCTGTATCTTAGCAATATACTCATTTGCACCACTCGACAGTGCAAGTATGAGTGCTATACCGATTATGCCTATAGAACCTGCTATTGAAGTAATAATTGTGCGTGTCTTTTTTGTGCGAAGGTTATTAAAACTCAATCCCAGTGATGTGAGGAATGACATTTTCGACTTTCCGAAAGTTACAACTTTATTTGAAGCTGCTTCTTCTGTATTCTCTTCCACAATAAACGGATTTGAATCATCAACTATCTTTCCGTCACGAAGTTTTACTATACGTGTAGAATACTGTTCTGCGAGTTCGGGGTTATGCGTTACCATTACCACAAGACGTTTTTCAGCCACGCTTTTTAGTATTTCCATAACCTGAATACCGGTTTCAGTATCAAGCGCACCCGTAGGTTCATCTGCAAGCAGTATTTTAGGATCATTCACAAGTGCTCTGGCAATAGCTACTCTCTGCATCTGACCTCCCGAAAGTTGATTAGGGCGCTTGTGCATATGTTCTTCAAGCCCTACTTCTTTCAAAGCTTTTTCTGCCCGCTGTCTGCGTTCTTTACTTTTTACACCTGAAATAGTTAGAGCAAGTTCAACATTTGCAAGTACTGTCTGGTGCGGAATAAGATTGTAACTTTGAAATACAAAACCGATAGTATGGTTTCTGTAGCTATCCCAGTCACGATCCTTATACTTTTTCGTAGATATTTTGTCTATTATCATATCGCCGCTGTCATAGTGGTCAAGACCTCCTATAATATTCAGCAATGTTGTTTTACCGGAACCGCTCGGTCCAAGAACCGAGATAAATTCATTTTCCCTGAGATTCAAACTGACATCATTCAGTGCCCTTTGAACGAGGTCACCGGTATGATATTCCTTTATGATATTTTTAATTTGAAGCATACACAATTTCCTTTCAATAAAATGTTGTCTTAAAAAAGCAGTCATATTTATTTTTTTAAAAATACATACACAACTCAATCAATAGCCAACAATCTTTCAACTTCGTTTTCGGGCATCTCAAACATTGCGGCAATCTGTTTTACAGTGTTACCCAATTTTTGCAGTTTTTTCAAAAGTGCGGCTTCACCTTTAG
>CACXGC010000162.1 GCA_902767155.1 uncultured Ruminococcus sp.
ACAGGCTTATTCCGATTTTATCTGCATTTATTATAACATTCTTTATTTTTTATGTCAACAAATAATAAGTCAGCCTTACGGCTGACCGGCAATTCATCACCGACCTATAGAGGTCGGAGTCTTCTTGCCGCTTTAGGATAAAAAAACCCCCCTATAATAATTTATCACGAAATATAAATTTATGCAACAGGTCACAATAAGCCATTTTTATAATATTACAAAAAGCCGGCGATATCAAAATCAGCCGGCTTTACTTAATGTCAATTATCTTTGTTATTTACACTCATCAAACACTGAAAAGCAATGCGCCGTATGATGGATAAGGCCATGCTTTTGCAGACATATTCGATTCCATTTCATCAGCTACTGCACGAAGTTCCTGCATTGCGGCAAGAACGTGTTCTTTGAAATACATTGCAATTTCTGCCTCATCCTCGATATCCTTTGCACCCACTACAGCTTTATCCAGAGCGTCTATTTTCTTTACGAAACAATTGAGAAGGTTTGTAAGTTTTCTGAGAAGATCTGTCTGTGCTGTCGGAACAAGTTCAGGTGCTACCTGCTTTACAACGTTTGCTGTTTCTGCAAGGTCCTTGATATACGATGATACTGCCGGCACAATATCCTTCTTTGCCATGTCAAGTGCCGTCAAAGCTTCAATGTTGATAATCTTTGAATACTTCTCAAGAAGAACTTCACATCTTGAACGCAGTTCTTTCTCGGTGAGCACTTTATGCTTTGTGAAAAGGCGTATATTTTTCTCGCTCGTATACAGCGGAAGTGCCTCGGGCAGTGAGCGAAGATTGAGAAGTCCTCTTCTTGCGGCCTCTTCTACCCATTCGTCGGAATAGTTGTTTCCATTGAAAATAATTCTCTTGTGTTCTTCGACTGTTTTCTTAATAAGAGTTTCCGCAGCAGTTTTTACATCTTCCGCACCCTCAAGCTGATTGGCAAAGTCTTCCAGAACATCAGCAACCATAGTGTTTATTATAAAGTTCGCACACGCAATATTTTCGGCAGAGCCTAACATTCTGAACTCAAACTTGTTTCCGGTGAAAGCAAACGGAGAAGTACGGTTACGGTCAGATGTATCTTTTGTAAAATTCGGAAGTACTTCGGCAGTTGTCTGCATAACAGGCTTTCCCTCTGATACATATTCCTCGCCGCTGAGTACGGAACGGAGTACTTCTTTCAGGTCATCACCAAGATACATTGAAAGAATTGCCGGAGGTGCTTCGTTTGCGCCAAGTCTGTGATCGTTTCCTGCACTTGCAACAGAGATTCTCAAAAGATCCTGATGATCGTCAACTGCTCTTATCACTGCGGCAAGCATTACAAGAAACAGTGTATTCTCTCTCGGATTTTTGCTCGGTTCAAAAAGATTCTTTCCTGTGTTTGTGGTAACAGACCAGTTATTATGCTTACCCGAACCGTTTACACCTGCAAAAGGTTTTTCGTGAAGAAGGCAAACAAGGCCATGCTTTTCTGCCACTTTCTTCATAACTTCCATAGTAAGCTGGTTATGATCCGTTGCAATATTGCCGGTATCGAATATAGGTGCAAGTTCATGCTGTGCCGGTGCAACCTCGTTGTGCTTTGTCTTTGCAAGAATGCCATATTTCCACAGTTCTTCATCCAAGTCTTTCATAAAAGCCGAAACTCTCGGTTTGATAGAACCAAAATAATGATCGTCAAGTTCCTGACCCTTTGGAGGTCTTGCACCGAAAAGTGTTCTGCCGCAATAGATCAGGTCTTTACGCTGATCGAATACTTTTTTATCAACAAGAAAATATTCCTGTTCAGGGCCTACAGTAGTAGTAACATGAGTAGTAGTATTATCACCGAAAACACGAAGTATGCGGAGTGCCTGTGTATTAAGACATTCCATAGAGCGGAGCAGCGGAGTTTTTTTGTCGAGTGCTTCGCCTGTATAAGAACAGAATGCAGTCGGGATACAAAGCGAACCATCTTTTATAAATGCGTATGAAGTCGGATCCCATGCAGTATAGCCTCTTGCTTCAAATGTAGCACGTATACCGCCCGACGGGAAACTTGATGCGTCCGGCTCACCTTTTATAAGTTCCTTACCGGAAAACTCCATAATAACTTTTCCGCCTGATGTAGGAGAGATAAAACTGTCATGTTTTTCTGCGGTGATTCCTGTCATAGGCTGAAACCAATGTGTATAGTGAGTTGCACCATTTTCAATCGCCCACTCTTTCATAGCGTGTGCAACAACATTTGCAATATTGATATCCAAAGCTTTGCCGTCTTCAATAGTTTTCTTAAGTTCCTTGTAAGTTCCCTTTGGAAGATACTTACGCATTGCCTCATCGTTAAACACGCACGATCCAAACATTTCAGGTACGTTAATCATAAAAAGACTCTCCATTCTGTGAAATATGTTTACATAAAACTAAACGGCGCTGTAGGACGTTTTGACCAGCCTACAGCGCCATTGCTGTCGATGTCTGAATTATATTATATTTTCATCATAAAGTCAATCATTTTTGCAGGAATAACAATTTTTCGCCAATTTTCAAAATTTTTTGCCGATACGGTAGAAAAAATTTATATACAATCAAAAATAAACATTGTCTCGTCTTATACGGCTAAATTATAAAATTGACATCACATACGGTTTGTAATATAATTATATAAGCACCTATTATTCATACCATATTAATGATGGGAGAAAATCATGCCTAAAAAATGCTTTTTTACTATAAATATGCTTCTGCGCAGTGACAGTAACATACGTTCCGCTATCAGTTCCGTTATTGGTAACGAAAAATTCTTTATAGAAAATGTTCAGCTGATACTGATTGACTCAATAGGCTCGGAACTTTCAACTTCCCTGTGCAACGAGTATACTGAACGCTATCCCGAAAATATTTACTTCATTGACGCAGCCGGCAAAAAACCTGCCGAATGTTATAATCATGCCGGAAGTCTTACATTCGGCAGCTATATTTCATATATTGACAACTATGGGACTTATTCAAAAAAAGCTCTGCCAACCGCATTGGAAATTCTGAAAACTTCAAAAATACCAATATTGTGCTGTAAGCCCATGTACAGTACTCATGGAGAAGCACCAAAACCGTATGTAACCGATATTGACAACGGTACTGTACGCCTGCACAATTCTCCGGATCGTTTTGTGCTTATGATAGGCGCATACTTTTTCAAAAACTCCATCGTACAGGGACTGAATTTCAACAGGGAACTGGTTTTGAATTATGAAACAAAATTTCTCATTCAGGCATTAATAAAAACTCACACGTATACTTTTACAGATAAGTTCAGCTATACAATGTCATTACCCACCGAAAGGGAAACTGTACATTACGAACAACAATACTCCACTTTATTCTATACACGCACAGTCGATAAATTTATAATACCGACTTTGAAAGAATTTTCCAGCTCTGCATTTGTTATGTCTGTAATGATGTACCTTATAGGTATAAAATTTGCACTCAATGCTGACGAAAATTACAAGCCTGTTCTCGTAGGCAGCAAGGTCAAGGATTTTTTTGACAGCTGTTCACGTGCGTTGAAATATATAAACGATACAGTCATAATGAACAAACGCATTTGTCAGCTTTGCGGTCTTGATACGGAAGTATCTTTCCGTTTTCTCCGCATGAAATACAAAAATCCCGATCTTTTTCCGGAAATTGATCTTGTTCCGCCTGATAAAACCGAAATGCGCAGTTATTACGTTGCCGACAACCGTATGGAAGCTATTAATATGCACGGCGAATTTGTTGCTCATCTGAACAACGTAATGATAACACGCTCAAAAAAAATAAACGCATCAGTAACCGCAATAAATTCCGATGAAACCGGACTTTATTTTGATGCCGTTATCGAAAATTGTTCATGTCTCAACGAATCCGAATACAAAATCTACTATTCCTACAACGGAAAAAAAAGCGATGTGCTCTTATCAAGGGTATACACAACAAAAAAATTCTTTGGAGAACCGTTTCTCCGCAGAACATCATTCAGATTTTTTATTCCTTTCGGAAAGGGAAAAAAGCTTGATACACTATGCCTGTACTTCCGTTTCAAAGGACTTGCTTTCCGTCTTCCGATAACTTTTTCCGGAATACATTCATTTCTCTCAGATACACTACCAAATTCCTATGCCGTTTTCGGAAACAGATTGATGACTTATGACAGAAAAAACAAATCTATCGTTCTCCGACAGGCTACTGAAAGTTTGCTTTCGATTTCAGAATCGAAATTATCAAACGATATAGGTAAAGTCTCCGGACTGATCTCTCAGCTGAGATACCGCAGTATGCGCCGTCTTGTCAGAAATACTTTGAAATCCAAGGGAAACAAGAAAATAATCATATTTTACTGCAAGGAAGGCATTAATACAAACGGAAACCTTCTTTTCCGCTATTTCAGCAAGAATAAACTTCCATTTTTCGAGCCTTATATATGTGTCAGAAACGATTCGCACGAAAAAAGCTTTCTTTTAGATGCTGGTTACAGCAACATTCTTGATATCGGAAGCACAAAAGAAAAGGCTATCGTACTTTCAGCCGATTATATCTATGCTGATGACTGCGACGCATATCTTTCCCTCGGCTTTTCGGATGAAGAACTTACTTTTATGAAAGACATGATTTCCGCAAAGATAGTATCTGTGAAAAACTTCTTTCGAACCTACCATACTGCACAATTCGATAATCGTATTCGTGATAACACACAGGTCGTATTTTGTGCCTCAGAAAAGGAAAAGGAAAACCTTCTTTCCGCACCATATGATTACGACGAAAGTATGATACATACAAGCGGAAACCCTGTTCTTGACGCTGTAAGCGATAAAAGAGAAAAAATCGTTCTTTTTGCCCCCGGTGAAAGACGGCTGTTCTCTATTTATGACAACTGCAATTATTACAAATTTTCAGCAAGCGCATTTTTCCGCTCATACAGCGATATACTTTCAGACCCTTCACTTATTGACGAATTCCGCAGAAACAGCTGGAAAATTGCTGTACTGCTGCCTCCGTCAATACAAAAGTACGGCAGTATGTTCCACACAGACGATGTTGTAAATCTATACACATTTACCAGACAGAACGAAGCTTCCCTTGCTTCAAAAGCTTCCGCTATCGTCACAGATTACTCAGAACTTCAATACCAATTCGCCTACTGCGGAAAAAGTGTGTTTTATTATTTTCCTCCGGGGTTGCCTGTCAACTCTGAACATCCGGGAGCATCTGTTTCTTCGTCAGGCTTTGGTCCTGTCATATTCAAAAAAGAGGAACTTGTAAATAAACTGAAAAAAGGTCTGAACACTCAATTCAGACCCGATGAAAAATATGTTTTGCGGCGTGATGAATTTTTCGGACAAAATGGTACTGACAAGGAAAACTGCAAACGCATATTTGAGGAGAGTATGAAATTTTTAAGAAACGGCTGACCGGATTATAAACAAACTTTCAGCCGGAAATACAAAACAGTCACTCAACACTGCACCGGATAATGTGCAGTGTTGTCTTATTTTTTTCGGTAATTGCCCTGTATCACATCATAATCAAAATCTGTCGGTAATAGGAGTTAATGTTCCGTCAGGATGTTTAAGCTTATCAATATACTTTATCGAATCTCCGCAGCCTTTTATAACGCAGTTCCTTGGATCTTCCGCTACAATAACACGCAGATCGGTAGCAACTTTTATACGTGTATCCATACCAACTATTTGTGACGCTCCTCCCGTCAGAACTATTCCCCCGTCGTGAATATCTCCTACAAGTTCCGGCGGCGTTTCTTCGAGAATATCCTGAATCTGACGAACAACCATTTCAGCAATATCTTTGAGAGGCTCAACCATTTCCTCAGAATGAAGGTCAACCCACATCGGCATACCTGTTATCATGTTTCTTCCCTTTATTCTGTGCGTACCGGTAGCCATTCCCTTGACAACACAGCCTATATTGATTTTAGCTTCTTCCGCTGTTCTTTTTCCGATGAGCATATTATACTTACGCTTCACATATTTTATAATTTCCTCATCCATAGCATTGCCTGCCTGCTTTACAGACCTTGAAACAGCTATTCCGCTCAAAGAGACTACTGCCATATCTGTAGTCCCTCCGCCCATATCAACAACAAATGAACCGTGTGGACCTGAAATATCCAACCCTGCGCCGATAGCAGCAGCAACAGGTTCTTCCATCAGGCATACTTTGCGTATTCCCGCACAACTGATAGCATTTACAACCGCTCTTTTTTCGACATCAGTTATTTCTCCGGGCACACAGGCTACTGCTCTCGGCATACTTACTTTTGAAGAAACGACTCTGCGCAAAAATGCAGTTATCATTGCCTCAACAAGTCCAAGATCGGAAATAACACCGCCTGTAAGAGGATAAACAACACTAAAACGGTCGGAAGTTCTGCCAAGCATCTGATAAGCTTCTTCTCCGACAGCAAATATACTGTTATCTTCATGATCTACTGTAATTACCGAAGGTTCATCTACTACAATTCCCTTATTCTGCAAAAATATCCTCGTTCTCGAAGTTCCAAGATCAATTGCAAGATCAACTCCCAAATTCAACACCCTTTCTTTTTTTCCTTTTGTTTGGCAGCCTGATAGCAAGTAATCGTATTAGTGAACGAATATCCCTTTACAATAGCGACAGCAGCACAAAAAACTCGCTCTGCACCTGCATCTTTCAAAATACTGCTGCATCTTGAAAGAGTACTGCCTGTAGTCATAACGTCGTCTATCAGAAGCAGTTTTTTTCCCTTTATCCTCTCAGCACTCAATACATGAAATGTCTTATCCTGATTATTGATACGCTGTTCATACGTCAGTTCATGCTGAATCATCGCACCATCATCACGGCACAGAAGTTTTTCAAACGGCTTGTCAAGCAATTTTGCAGCATATTGAGCAATCAGTTCAGACTGATTGAATCCTCTTACCTTTTTTCTGTCATTGCTCATTGGTACGCACGTTATAAGTTCAAAGCTCATGTCTTTGTTATACACATTGCGTATCGAAGCAGCCATTGCTCCGGCAAGACTTTCCGCATTAAATTTCTTCCCCTTGAATTTATAGTCAAGAATTGCTTTTCGTATGACACTGCTATAAGTAAACGGGGCAACACATATTTCTCCGGTAGGCAGCGGCTCTATTCTCGGCATCTTCGGAAATTTCGCCCTGCAAACAAGACATTCTGTCATATCGTATTTAAGCGGTTTAGAACAGTACGGACATTTCGGAGGACAAAAAAACGCCAGTATCCTGTTCATTTTCCGCTCCTTTCCAGAAATGCCCTCAAAGCGGAATAACGTTTTGTCTTTTTATTATTATCGACCATTGTACGCAAGGTTGATACATTTCCTACTAAAATTAATTTTTCCTTCGCACGTGTCACAGCAGTATAAAGAAGATTTCTGTAATATAACTGCGGTGCACCGTAATACATTGGCATCACCACTGCTTTGAATTCACTTCCCTGACTTTTATGGACTGTTGCAGCATAAGCAAGCTCAATATTGACAAGCTGTTCCGGAGAGTAAAACACAATTTTGTCATCAAAACGTATTTTTGCATTACCCGTACCATTTTCGATATCGACAATAATTCCGATATCTCCGTTATAAACGCCTGCCCCTTCCGAGCCGTCATCTTTTATCCATGACAGATCATAGTTATTTTTTGTCTGCATGACCTTATCACCGACACGAAGCGTATAAACAGGTGTTTTGACCTCTGCCTTATTTTTTGACGGAGGATTAAGAACAATCTGAAGTTTTTGATTAAGGTCGGTTACTCCAAGACATCCTTTTCTTCCGGGACAGAGAACCTGTATATCTTTCATAGCATCATAGCCATATGCTGCCGGAAGACGTTTTGTACAAAGCTGAACAATTTTTTCGGAAATTTCCTCACGTCCGTTTTCTGCGATAAAGAAGAAATCGTTATCCGTGCGGCGGATTTCAGGCATTTCCCCGTGAACTATCTTATGTGCATTCGTTATAATAAGGCTTTGCAAAGACTGACGAAAAATTTCTGTCAGCTGTACGACCGGAATTTTCCCTGATTCGATAAGATCTCCAAGAACATTTCCGGGACCTACGGACGGAAGCTGGTCACAGTCTCCTACCATGATAAGCCTCCCGCCTACAGGCAACGCTCTTAGAAGACTTTCAAGCAGTGATACATCTACCATTGACATTTCATCAACTATCAAAGCATCACATTCAAGCAAATTTCTTTCATTTCTGGAAAATCTCGGACGGTCTCCCGTATCCCATTCAACTTCAAGCAATCGGTGTATAGTTTTCGCATTTTCACCTGTAAGTTCCGACATTCTCTGTGCAGCCCTGCCCGTAGGTGCTGCAAGCATAACTTTAAGCCCGAACTGTTTATATAGTTTTATGATAGCATTCAGCGTTGTAGTTTTGCCTGTACCCGGTCCGCCGGTAAGTATCAGCAGACCTCCTGACAAAGCTTCAAGAATAGCGTTTTTCTGCATCATAGCATATTCTATATTATTTTCCTTTTCTATAAGTTCCAACGCCAACTCTCCGCCGGGTATTCTTTCAGGCGGTATCTGAAGAAGTGTTTTTATACGTTCTGCGCAATAGTACTCACTTTTATACAATGAGGGCAAAAACACGAAATTTCTGTCCTCAAAACTATCACATACTAAAGTTGCGTCACTGAGCAATTCAGAAATAGTACATTCTATCGTTTCCTGTTCGATTTTCAAAAATTTAGAGGCAGCATCTGTAAGCTTATCCAAAGGAAGGCAAGTATGACCGTTTCCGGAATTATACGATATCAGATATACTATGCCTGCACGTATACGGCACGGATCGCTTGATGTTCTTCCCATAGATTCGGCTATCATATCCGCTTTTGTAAACGGGACTGCAATTTCCTCCGCACATAAAGCATATGGATTTTCCTCAATGACTGCTGTTGACTGTTCCCCGTACACTTTCCATATACGCACAGATTCCAGCGCCGTGATATGATATTTTTCGAGATAAAGCATAACTTCACGCATACCGAATATTTTACTTACTTCCGCACTTATCATAACTGCTTTATCGTGTGATATACCCCTTATCTTTTCAAGTTTTTCAGGCTGATTTTTCATAACCTCAAGGGTATCATCTCCAAAGGCATTAACAATACGTTTTGCCATTACTATTCCTATTCCCTTTATAGCTCCAGAAGCAAGATATTTAAAAATTGATTCTGCACTGGACGGCATTTCATGTTCATAATACTCGAATGAGAACTGTTCGCCGTAGTTCGGATTAACTTTCCAATTGCCGTACAGTTTGAGTTCATCCCCGATATTAACATCTGTCATATTTCCCACAGCTGTTGCTGCTATGCCGTCACAAAGCAGAGTCAATACACTATATCCGTTTTTATCATTTCTGAAAACAATATTTTCTACTGTTCCATCCAACTCCAAAAGCTGTTTTTCTGACAAACTGCTGCACCTTCCCCAAAAATATGATACCCCTATAGTTTACTATTTTCTTTTCATTCTGTCAACTGGAATACAATATCAGAAAACAAACATTTTTGAGCGAATAATCGGTCATTTTTCCACAAAAAAAGCGGCCAGCAAAAACTGACCGCAGTTATTCAGACACAGACCGTTATGATCTTACTATGTTACGCCAATCGAGATCGCCGCGTTCCAGACCGTGAATAAGCACCTCACCGGTTGCGATATTTGTAGCAACAGGAATATTGTGCATATCACAAAGGCGGAGAAGATTCATATCATTTGGTTCATGCGGTTTAGGATCTAACGGATCACGCAAGAAAATGAGCATATCTATCTCATTAAATGCAACTCTTGCAGCGATCTGCTGGTCGCCGCCCTGAGATCCGCCCAAAAAGCGCTGTATCTCCAAACCTGTTGCTTCTGAAACCATTTTTCCGGTTGAACCGGTAGCACAAAGATTATGTCTGCTCAGTATACCGCAATATGCTATACAAAACTGTACCATAAGTTCCTTTTTGGCATCGTGAGCTATCAATGCTATATTCATTATAATGTCCCCCTCATCAATACTAAATTACAATTCAAGCGGCACATCCTCACCGTCTAAACGTGCTGCGATCCTGTCGAAAGCACAAACCGCCTTTTTTCTACCCTCGATAGGTTCTCCACGCTGCGCACAAGCTGCCGAGGCAGAATCCTCCGGCACTACACCGATAAGCCTCGCTCCGACGCTGTCTATCACTGCATCAAGATCGGGAAATGCGCCCATTTTTTTGAATCTGCGCTCATTAAAGCGGTTTATAACAAGCCGTATCTCAGGGATTTTCATATGTCTGAGTTTTCTGTGAATTTTCTCTCCGCCTCTTACCGAAAGAGGTTCGGCATTCACGACAACCAAAGCACGATTTGCAGCAATTGCCGCCGATTCAAAACCGACACCTATACCCGCCGGACAATCTATCAGTACATGGTCATAATAATTCTCAAGAACACGCACCAACTGAAGCATTATATACGGACTTATTTTGTCACTGACATCAGAAGGTGCCGGCAGAACATACAATTCAGGCACGGTTTTGCAGGGATATATTGCATTAGCCGGAGAACAATTTCCCCTAACTATATCGGCAATATCAAAAACCAACTCTCCGCTGACACCGAGCATAAGGTCAATTCCTCTCATACCAGCATCACAGTCAATTATCAGCACTCTGTTGCCACGGCGCACCAAAGCGGTACTGACCCCAGCGGTAAATGTTGACTTTCCTGTACCGCCCTTTCCTGATGTAATCACTGTCACTTTTCCCATTTTCAGATACCTCTCTAATAACATTAGCACAATTTTTACATAAAGTCAAGTATAAATTAATTTTTTTCATACAATAAGACTAATTTTCTCTTTTGTCATTTTATTCTTGCTGTTGAGCAAGTTCATTCTTGAAGTACTCACGCATAACTTTCTTAGCAGCATTGATAGCGACCTTACTTTTTGCACCATGTTCGACCATAACACCTATAGCTATTTTCGGATCATCATATGGCGCAAAACAGATAAAATTTGCATGATCCGAACCGGAATTTTCCGCCGTACCTGTTTTTCCTGCTATATCAATTTCAAAGCCTTCAAGAGGATAGTAAGTATGTGCTGCCATATTCATAGCAGTTTTTACTTCTTTCAGATTCTGCTCGCTGACTCCCATATTATCCATAACTTCCGGTTCTGTTTCGTAAATTATATCACCGCCGTAATATGATACAATTCTGTCCACGACATGACTTCTAAGACGTATACCGTTATTTGCAAGTGTTGCAGCATATGTTGCAAGCTGCAGCGGCGTGAACTGGTTGTCAGACTGTCCTATACCTGCCGTAGAAACAAAACTTTCGTACCACTCCGAACCCATTGAATGACTATATTCCGGTCCTGCAAGCGTGCCACTGCTTTCTGTTATCTCGATACCTGTTTTTACTCCAAGACCGCAGCGCTTTGCATATATATTCATATTTTCTATTCCAAGAAGACGAGCTGTTTCCGCAAAGAATACGTTGCACGATTCACAGATTCCCTCATATACATCTATCCAACCATGATATCCCATGCACCACAGTTTAAGACCATTTTCTGTATAGACCCCTTCACAGTCAATATGTGTATTTGTTGTGATTGCTTTTTCCTGCAAAGCTGCCGATGCGACCATAGGCTTGAAAGTTGAACCAGGTGCAAGAGCACCCATAAAAGCTCTGTCAAACATCGGAACATTTTTATCCGATGCAAGTTTTTCATAATCGCTGTAGTACTTAGTAAGGTCATAACTCGGATAGTTTGCAGCACAAATTACCGAAAAATCTCTGACGTCCAATACTACAATAGCTGCACCTTTGCAGTCAGCACCCATATTTTCATCCCCTACTTCTTTAGAGTAGTCGTTTGCCTCTTGTACAGCCTCTTTCAATGCTTTCTGAGCAACTTTTTGCAAATTTGAATCAATTGTCAGGTAAACAGAATTTCCCGGCTTCGATGCAGCTATATCTTTTACAGAAACTTTTCCGTCTGCACTGACTTCATATGTTTTGCTTCCGCTGCTGCCGCGAAGTTCTTTCTCAAAGGCGTATTCTATACCGCTTTTGCCTATCATGTCAGTATAACCGTAGCCTTTGATTTTAAGCTCTGTATATTCATCCTCCGAAATCAATCCTGTGACCCCGACAATATGTGGAGCTGCTGTTCCGTTTTCATATGTGCGAACGGCTGTAGACTCGATTTCGACACCGGATACAGACTGCATATTTTCAGAAATAACACTCATTGCCCTCTCGCTTATACCATCAGCAAAAATATATGGATTACTTCTTGAGTAGCCCTGTTTATCCATATTGTAGCGCACACTTATTATATCATGCTGCTGTTTTTTCGTGTAATTCTCACATCCGTATTTTTCGACAAGTTTCAGCATACATTCTGATGCTGTAGAATAGTGATTCATATTCAGCTGATCTTTGCTTTTCAGCCTTTCTATTTCGGAACTTTTTTCCTCGTCAAACACATATTCCCCGTTTACATTAACAATGATTGGCAATTCATCTATCCATTTTCCGCCGCAAGTTTCAATGAGTGCTGTAAGACGCACAACCGCCCAATTCAATTCGTCATCGGGCATAAAAATCTTGTTTATCATAACACGATATCCTGTTTTATTCACAGCAAGCGGCAAACCGTTGCAGTCATATATTTCTCCCCTTATTGCATTGCTTCTGACCGTATACTCGTATGACGCAGCAGTCATATCATCGTAATATTCAGTCTGAAACACCTGCCACTGCACCAGACGGGCAAAAAATACCGCCGATGAAATAATAATTATGCTTATCAGTAAGGCATATCGCCATTTTTTCACGCCGTATTCCATATCACATCACCTTATCCGTTATTGTCTTTGCGGCAATGTATCGGTTCACACTATAGAAAACAGGTACAAGCACCGTTGTATAAATAATCCTCGAAAGATAGTGCGCCAGAAAATACTCCCATACACTGTCATATCCCATTGAAACATAAAACAGCAAAAACTGTACAAATATCATAAGCGGTATGCTTACTGCACCTATAATCAGTGCTGTAAAGTGATTTGTACGGATATAATTCTCCATAAGAACACTGACCGCATAACAGGCAACAGCAAGCATTATCGCATAATAACCTACAGGACCGCTGTAACCTGAATCTGCAAGCAATCCGCAAACCACTCCGAATACTATTGCCGGTATCTCGCCCTGAAAAATGGCAATTGTAAGTGCTGCCGGCAGCATAAGCACAGGTCTTCCGCCAAATACCTCAAGACTAAACATAGGATTGGACTGAAAAATGAAACATATCAGTATTTCAATTGAAAATGCCACATTCTTTATGATATTGAATTTGTTCATGATACTCACTCAATTTTTCTTATTTTTGTTTTCTTTGCCGCTTTCCTCTGCATACTCGTCAATCTCGCCCTTTCCGGTAAAATTAACTATGATAGCGGCTGATTTTATCGAGCGCACATCTTCAAAAGGTTTTATAACTGCTATGGGCATACCTGTATAAATGTCATGATCCATACGGCTGACAGTTCCGATTTTAATATTTTTCGGATAAAGTCCTCCATAACCGGAAGTTACAATAATATCGCCTGTTCTGACCGTATTCTGTGCAGAAATATTTTTCATAACAGTTATACCGTCATCACTAAAAAGCGGTGTACCCGAAATAATACCCTCATTTCCGGTTCTTTTGTCTACAGCACCTATTTTTGCCGCCGGAGATAATATTGACGTTACTTTGCAGGATTTTATACCAACCTCGTTCACAAAACCTATAAGGCTGTTATCAGTCATAACAGGGTCATTAATTTCAACACCGTCTGCCGTACCTTTATCAAGAATAAAGCCGTAAAAATTCTCATTCGGATCTCTTGCAATAACTGTAGACGGTATAACAGAAAAATCAGCATTGTTTTTCTTGATATTGTAAAACCTGTACAGTTCCTCATTTTCCCTTTTTAGGTCATAGTATTCAACAAGTATATCGTTAAGACGGCGATTTTCTTCTGTCAGACGACTGTTTTCAGCTTCAAGCTCTTCTACATTTTTCGGCGGAGCTATGTCTTCTTCTGCCGAATGGGTAAAATCCGCCGCAACTCTTTGTAGAGGAGTAATAACAAAAGCAGTAAAAAGACCTCCGACCGTACTGTTTCCTGCTGTTATCAAAGCAACCACCAATAAAATACAAACCGTTGTCAGCAGCACTTTGAAACCTTTTCCTGATGTTACTTTGTTCATATTTTTCCTCCGGAATAAAACAGTTTCGCTCCGACTTTCGGGAAAGCCAAAGCGAAACCCACAATAATATTATCTTCGTTTCATTTTTTTCTCTGATGCGGACGATTTTCAGACATTTCAAGACGTTTTCCTGCACCGTCTGCCACACAGTCAAGAGGACGTTCCGCAACACGTACAAGCATACTTGTTTCCTGTGCGACAAGCAATTCCAAACCTCTGAGCAATGCGCCGCCGCCTGTCAGCATAATTCCGTTGTCGATAATATCGGCTGAAAGCTCAGGCGGCGTCTGTTCCAAAGTAGTCTTTATCGCCTCGATTATAACAGAAAGTGGGTCTGCAAGTGCATCCCTCACCTCTGCGGCGTGTATAACAACATCTTTTGGCATACCATCCATAAGATTACGTCCCTTTATAAGCATACTGCCCTCTCCCTCATACGGATATGCAGAACCTATGCCTATTTTGATTTCTTCGGCGGTACGTTCACCGATAAGGAGATTGTATTTTTTCTTTACATACTGAATTATTGATTCGTCAAACTTGTCACCGGCCACACGTACAGAACAGGCTGTAACGATATCGTCAAGCGAAATAACCGCAACTTCGGATGTACCGCCGCCAATATCAACTATCATGCTTCCCTCCGGATTTGATACCGGAAGACCTGCACCTATTGCCGCCGCCATCGGTTCTTCTATCAGTTCAACCTGTTTTACGCCTACTCTGCGTACAGCATCATCAACAGCTCTTCTTTCAACATCAGTTACTCCGGACGGAATACATACAACAACTCTCGGTCTGCTGAAAACAGAAGTTCTGACGACCATACGAATAAAGTAGTTAAGCATCGTTGCAGTTATGTCAAAATCTGCGATAACACCATCTTTGAGCGGACGAACTGCCACAATCGAACCGGGTGTTCTGCCTATCATGTCTTTTGCCTTTGAGCCTACAGCAACAACACTGTCCGTTCTTACATCAACAGCTACTACTGACGGCTCACGCATAACAATGCCCTTTCCCTTCATATAGACAAGGGTATTTGCTGTGCCCAAATCAATCCCTATATCCTTTGAAAACATAATCCTCTTCTCTCCCTATCCTTTAAACCTTCTCAACAATATAAAAATCTGACAATAGCTTTACTAAACATATTATACTCTCAAAACAAACCAATCTCAACTAAAAAATTCTATGTTTTCAAACTTCTGCTTTAATGCGAAAAATGAAGTTGCTGAGCATTATTTTTTTGTACAAACGGTTGAATATAACCAAAAATTTTCTAATATTCCGACAATTTTTTATTTTCTGCCGCTTGAACCAAATCCGCCTTCGCCGCGTACTGTTTCGCCAAGAATATCGGTTTCTTCAAAAATAACATTTGCTACCGGCATTATAACAAGCTGTGCTATTCTTTCGTCAGGTTCGATAGTATATTCTTTATCAGAAACATTACACAAACCAACACATATTTCTCCTCTGTAGTCGCTGTCAACAACACCTACACCATTTGAAAGACATATTCCATGCTTTACGCCGAGTCCGCTCCTTGCAAACAGAAATGCCGCCAATTCTTTTGAAGGAAGTTCAATTGCTATGCCTGTCGGAATCTTGACCAACTGCCCCGGACGGATAGTAACCGGCTCTTCAATACAGGCGTAAAGGTCAGCGCCTGCCGAACCTTCTGTTGCCCTTGACGGAACAACAGCATTTTCATTGAGTTTTTTTATTTTCACACGATTCATTTTAATAACCTCCGTTATTTTCATCTCATTCTACACCACGATAATACAATCCTCTTGTATATTTTTCTTTCGGTACAGTTCCATTGCGGAAATGTTCAAGCAAAACAGCCTTTTCTCTGCTGTCTTCTATACTGTAACGGATAACTTCAAAGTCAATGCCTTTCACTTCGTGTTTTCTGTCTGCCAAAATAACAGGTACACTGTTGAGTATTTCCGTACCAACATCATGATTGCAGGTTACAGGAAAGTCAATTCCCTTTCTGTCACGTATCGTATGGGCATAAGTGCAGTATTTACAGCCTTTTCCGTCATTCTGTATCGGACAGTTTCTTGTCAGCATAAGCGGCAGACGTCCCATAGAAATAATTCCAATAGGAATGATACCCCCAAGACGTGAGATTTGTTCAAGCGTTAGTTCAAATGATACTTCGGCATCCATAATACCCTGTTTTTCTGCCCAGTGAAGTGCTTCCGTATTTGTCAGATTCAATCCGAAACCGCCATGAATATCCATTCCAAGCGACTGAGCCATTTCTACTGCTCCCACATTATTTGCCAAAACTTCATTTATTCCAAGTTTCTGTACACGCCTGAGATGTTCGTAAATTTTGTTCTCTATACCGAACATAGCACGGGGAATTTCAACAGCAACTGCGAATCCTCTGTCTAAAAGCTCCTCCAGCTTATCATCACCAAATGCACATGTGACATATATCAGTTCGCTGTCAAGGTAACTGTCTGATATATCATAATCAGCAAAACGCACACGATAATTTGTTGGCTTTTTATTCATTCTTGTATCAGTTTCATGACGTTGAACCGATTTGAACGGAACAGGTCTCAGCGTTTTTCTTACTTCTGACAAACCTTCAAGGCATTGTGAGCGCATAGAATTAAGAGCTGATGCCGGTAATGTAAGACCTTCTTTTATGTAACAGTCAAAATTTCGCATAAAAAACGGTGTGCCGCCCGTTTTTCCAATGCTTTTTTCTGCCCTTTCACGGTCAAGCGCAACTTTCAATGCTTTCTCGGGAACTGCTCCCAATGCTGCACAACTGTTTCCATCAGAGTCAGCCACTCGCAAACTGCTTTCCTGTTCATCAACAGATAATGCAAAATCAACAGGGATATGCTGGCGTTCCTTTTTATACAACTCATGAATAGCGGCAAATATTTTACTGTCCGCCGACTGTACATTTTCTTTTGAACGTATGCCGAACATAGACAGTCCGGTTTTTCCCTCGTAATATCCCTGAGTAAATCCCGAACGGGAAAATACTGCCTCAAGATTTCCGTACAGTTCCGGAGAAACTGCACCGTTATCCAGACTTTGACGACAAGCCGCTGTTGCCGCTGCTACATATTCGGGACGTTTCATTCTGCCTTCGATTTTGGCGGAAGCTATTCCCATTTCCTGCAATTCTCTGAGATAACCTATTATAGACAAGTCTTTCAGGCTCAGGTCATGACCTGTTCCGCCCTTTACCGAAAAAGGAAGTCTGCAAGGCTGGGCTCAAGAACCACGGTTTCCGCTTCTTGAGCCTAACATTGCGCTGAAATAGCACTGTCCGGATACACACATACATAACGCCCCATGAACAAAAACTTCCAGTTCGATAGGCGAATTTTTTGCTATCTCTGCTATTTCATTTCTTGACAATTCTCTCGATAATACCGCCCTCGTAAGACCAAGCTTATGCAAATGTTCCACTCCTGCCGGTGTATGAACCGAAAGCTGTGTAGAGCCATGTATCGGCATAGAAGGCGCACTTTCCCTAATAATCGAAATAAGTCCTGTATCCTGCATTATGAGCGCATCAATGCCTATACTGCAAGCGTATTCAAGCAAATTAACCGCTGTACTTATTTCATCATCATGCACAAGTGTATTACAAGCAAGATGTACAGCCACACCGTTTTCATGACAATACTGTACAGTGTCTTTCAGCTGCTCTCTTGTAAAATTATGAGCAGAAGAACGTGCACTGAACTGTGACGCTCCTATGTATATCGCATCTGCACCTGCTCTGACAGCAGGAACGACACTATCCTGACCACCTGCCGGTGCTAATATTTCAAGTTTTTTCATCATATCAACTCTCACTCATTTTTTTACCGTTTATAAAAGCAATTGGCTGAGTATCTTCATCTGCTGCCTCGTCTGTATCTGATAAATGTATCGACTTTACAGCCGGTGATATCGGAGCAGGCTCAGCTTTTTTATTTTTTTCGCCAAGACGCTTGCGGTAAATTTCAATATCACGTCTGAGTTTTTCGTTCTCGTTCATTGCCTTCTGATAACTGTCACGATATTTTGCCGAATCTTCAAAATATTCCTTCACCTGTTTGCGAAGACTTTCTGCCTCTTGTTCAAGCCTTGTAAGACGGTCACACATATTCAATGCAGTAAGCATTACCGCAGAAGAAACCGACATTCCTGATGATGCCTTACGTACAGATTTTATTTCCGAATCAAGACGGTCTGCAATCTTCATAGTGTAATTTTCGTCATCCGAAGTAACTACTGTAAATTTACTGCCTGATATGTTTAACCTGATATGATTTTTTTCCTGTTCTTCCATTGTAAAACACTCCTATGTCCATATTAATATGTTTTATATTATAGTACATTTTTGTCAAATAATAAAGATATTTTACATATATATTCCCAAAATCAGCAAGTGTGGCTTTTATTCTCTAAAAAATATACTTGACAAAATGGTTCGTTTATACTATAATTAAGAAGTCGTCGAGGTGTAACTCAGTTTGGTAGAGTGCTTGGTTTGGGACCAAGATGCCGCAGGTTCGAGTCCTGTCACCTCGA
>CACXGC010000163.1 GCA_902767155.1 uncultured Ruminococcus sp.
AGCCCGATTTTACGCCTGTGGAGTTAGTAGGTTACGAGAACGATGAAGCAGGAAGCCCATTGGCTTTAGACAATGGGTAGTTCACTTAGTCACAAAAATAAAAGAGTTGGCTCGTGAAGATGTTCAAAAATATCTGGAAAGTCTAAGATGATACATTACAGGCTGTTATAACTGGTCAGAAAAATTTTAATTGATTTGGAGGTCATTTTTATGGAAGCAACAGTAATTTTGATGAGATGTAAGAAAAACAAGGCTCTTTCCGGAATAAGAGTACAGAAAATGGAAGATGACAACTGGTGGATGACATGGGCATTTGGTATTAGCGAAAAATCTGCCAAAAATGAGGGATTCTCTCAGCATTATTCTTTAAAGGGTATGTGCGGTACATCAGATTATCCGGGTTGCCCTTACTGTAAATCACCGGGATTTGTAGTTTGCGGAAATTGTAATAATCTGACTTGCTACGATGGTGAGAAAAATATCACTTGTGCATGGTGCGGTCAGCATCTTGGTAATATCGTTATATCTGATAAATTTGAATTATCCGGTGGTGGATATTAATATTAATTTCCAACAAAATTATTTTTTGCTGTGAATATTGATTAAGTCGTTGACAAAAAATAGCGGTTTGTGTATAATAAATGTGTGGAATTTTCTTGTCGAATTTCAGGTTGAAGCTAAGGTTTGATTTGTTATGAATTACAATTATGAGAAACTTGGAACAGGTGAAAAAGAGTGTTATAACGAGATCGTTAAAGCATCTAAAAAATTGCAGCGTATGGTGACATTGCCGGGAAAATATTCTCTGGATGATGTGTCTAAAATTCTTATAGCAGTTGCATATGATTGTCCGGGTTTGTTTTATGTTAACTTTAATCGCCTGAAAATTTTTCAGATGCCGTCGCAGACTGAATTGGAAATGAGTTATTTATACGATGTGGAAAATATACCTGATATGAAAAAACGTGTAAATGACAGCCTGAAATTAATGCTGAAAGCGATTGACATAAAAGATACGGATACAGATCTTGTTAAGTGTAAGAAAATTCATGATTACATGGTAAAAAATGTGGTTTATGACCATGCAGCTGTAGGTCATGCGGAAGAGTATTTTGAAGCCTATACGATTGCAGGGGTTTTCTATAAAAAACGTGCGGTTTGTGAAGGCGTTTCAAAGGCGTTCAAATTTTTGTGTGATCGTCTAAAAGTTGACGGTGCGGTTATAATCGGCGATTCTTTGCTTAACAGTGACAGCGGAAATTCCGGTCACGCATGGAATGCAGTGAGAATAGACGGAGAATATTTCCATATGGATATTACGTGGGATATGTGTATGAGCGGTCAGTGCAGAGTCAACAGATATGATTACTTTTTAATTCCCGATGGATGGATAAATACCGATCATAAATCTGAATGGCCCGGCAAATGCTCGTCTATTGTAAACAGCTATTTCTACAGGACAGGAAAATATATAGAAAATATGGCTCATTTGGAAAAATACCTTAATGACCGTATTTTTGTTAAGAAAAAGAAGATTATTTATTTCCGGTATAAAGGAAAATGTGATGAGCAGACAGCAAAAAGTATAATGGATACAATCTCTAAAAATATCCGTTTGCTCGGAAGAACAGGGACTTTTTATTTTTGGAATAATGAAAATCAAAATGTCTTTTTTGTTAACCTTAATGAGTATTGATTTTTTGGCGTATTTTATTTAAGGAGATGGTTTTTTTGGAAGGAGTTTTACCGGTAGGTACAAAAATCAAGACAATGTACGGAAATGTTTTGACCGTTGAAAAGTTTCTTGCAGAAGGCGGTCAGGGCGGTGTCTACGTTGTAAATTACAAGGGTGAAAAAAAGGCTTTGAAATGGTATAAGCAGTCTGCTATGAAAAATCCGCAGGCTTTTTATGAACACATCAAGTCTAACATAATAAAGAAGTCACCCAGCGAAGAATTCCTTTGGCCTATAGATATGACTGAATGGCATGATGATACATTTGGTTATATTATGGATCTGAGACCTGACGGTTATTATGAGGTCAAGGAGTTTACATTGTGTCATGTTCAGTTTAAATCTTACAAGGCTATTGTAACTGCTTGCCTTAAGATCGTATCAGCATTCAGAATTCTTCATAATTTCGGATACAGCTATCAGGATATAAATGACGGAAACTTTTTTATAAATCCCGAAAATGGAAATGTACTTATATGTGATAACGACAATGTTGTACCTGATGGTCAGAATGTTGGTATCGTTGGAAAACCTCGTTATATGGCTCCCGAAGTCGTAATGAGAAAGAATATGCCTAACGCTCTCAGCGACAGATTTTCAATGTCTGTTATCCTCTACATTCTGTTTTGCCTTAATCATCCTCTTGAGGGTAAAAAGTATCTTGTTCCGGCTTTGACGAACGAAGATCAGCAAAAGCTTTATGGAAGCAATCCTGTATTTATGATGGATCCCGATGACAAGAGCAATGGTCCTGACCCTGTAGTTCATGCTAATTCTATTCAGATATGGCCTTGTCTGCCAGATTATATACAGGAAATTTTCCTTAAATCTTTCAGCAAAAAAGCATTTGAGAAACCTTCTGCAAGACCTTCTGAGAAAGAATGGCTGAATGTTCTTACAAGATTCAGAAGTGATATAATTTCCTGCTCATGCGGAAATGAAGTTTTTACGAAAAACGGAGAAAACTGCAGATGTGATTCCTGTGGTAAGAGATTAAGTATACCGTTTAAATTGACGTTCTCTCAGTACAGCATACCAGCAATGAAGGGCAGCAGAATATACCGCTGTCAGCTTGGAGTTTGTAATCAGGATGTTGCGCTTGAACCAATAGCAAGTGTTGTTGAAAATAAGTCAACCGGTGCCCTTGGAATTAAAAACAAGAGCGGAAAACGCTGGGATGCAGTTACTTCAAAAGGCGTTGCGAGAAAAGTAGCACCTGATGAGGTAATACCGCTGAAAAACGGAATTACATTCACGATTGACGATTCAACAGTAAAAATACAATCTAATCAATAATGAAGGAGATTTTTTAAGCAGCCAAAAATATTGACATTAGTGATTAAATGTGTAAAAATATCCTCATAGAGAGGAGAAATGACGAAAT
>CACXGC010000164.1 GCA_902767155.1 uncultured Ruminococcus sp.
ACTTGATTACAGCACAGAAAGCACCCTCAGTAAGTACCTGCACTACAAGACAGCAATCAAGCTGGAGGCTACTAACCTTAATAATAATGAAACCTACGAGAAGATTCTTTATCTCTCAAAAGCGGATTCTGAAAAGGGCTCTTTTGCAGACGGCGTTTTCACGGGTGTTGTTTTCAAGGATGTTCCGATTTACAAAAAGGATGGCACAGTCATTACCTACAAGGTTACTGAGTACAAAGACAACGATAGTAACACAGCTGCCAGTGGTTCAAGCATAGGTACCACCGGCTCAGGTTCATGGGAAAGCGGCTATTACACAGGAGACCCGACAAATGCCGTTCAGGCTACTGAAGCTGCAGCGGATGGAAATACCGAGTTTGTACAGCGTACCGGTCTTGTTGCCGGAGAAACTGACAAGTATTACAATAGCTACGGTTATGTTGGCAGCGCACAGAAGTATACAAAGACCGATACTGTTGTGGATGCAACTGATACGGAGTCTGCTGTAACAAAAACTTACACCACACGCTACCATATCACTGATGAGCTGCCGTTGACCGCTGTTAAGGTCGAAAAGCACTGGCTTGACCAGAACAATGAATTTGCTCTCCGTCCGACAAATATCAAGGATCTGAACAAGAGCACTTCGGGTGATAGTACAGAAACGGCTATTACAGACAGTATTGATCTCACTCTCACCAGAAAGCTAAGCTCAACTGCAAGCTGGGACAACCCGACTACGCTTCATCCAACCAATACTACAACGGAAGAACAGGATGCACATTTCACTGAGTGGTATGATTCAACAGATCAGAAGCTTACTCCCGTCAATTCTTCAACGGCACCGAATGAGTGGAGCTATACCTACAAAAAGCTCTTGAAGTATGACAGCACAAATACAGTCTATAACTTCAAGATAACAGAAGCTGATAATCTTGCTCCGTATGAGTCGCCTAAGTATTGTATTGCTGATGAGTATGATTACGATACTGACAATAATGATAGTACAACTCAGCATATCACTCAGACAGTGGAAGGCTCCGGCACAGGCTCTGCAGTCGAAACACTTCCTGGCAATTCTGATGGCTGGGTATGGGATGGTGAAACACCTCTTAAACAGTCGCTTGATATTACAAACAAGCTTGACACCCGTTCTATTACTGTTTATAAGGAATGGGATGACGGAAGTGAAGGCAAAACAGACATTCTTGTTTCAGCAAAATGCCCGGAGAATGCGACAGGCAACTTTGAATTCAAAATTGTTGACGGAGATAACAACGGAATAACACCATTGAATGCTGTACGATGTGAAAATTCTGATGGTAAGGAAGACAGTACTCATACTTATACCCCAGATGCTAACAGCAAGTTTACCATTCCCGTTACTACTAATGCTGTTGAGGTTGGCAGTGACAAATATATTTATGTAAAAATCAAGAACGTTGATATACATTTGTTATATTCCATAATAGATGTAACTACTGGATATTATGTAAGCACAACAGATATCCCAGTCGGCAATGCGGAAACACGCTATGCATTAGACATTACCCTCAGCAGTGATGCCACAAATAATGGTGCTGCAAACACGGCGGAAATTGACCGCGACGATTCAAGCAGTAAGTATCATGAGGTCAAGACCATAAACGTCAAGGGCACTCAGAGTGTTACATTTGACAACCTGCCAAAGTATGACAAAGACGGTAAAGTTATTGTCTACAATGTTCGTGAGGACGCTAACCAGCGCAATTCCACACTGGCAGCAGATGTAACGCCAAATCCGACTATGACGCAAAAATCCGGCTCTGCATATGCTCTTGCGTACAGTGAAACACCCGAAGAAAACCAGCTCCCAAGCTTCACAGACGGAGACAGACACTACGGCTATGTGGGCAGTGCGGAGTATGTTGCATTGCAGAATATTGATAATAAGCCGTATGCTTCTGAATACCACATTAAAAACACCCTGCCGCAGACCTCGATCAAGGCTCAAAAAACTTGGGTGCATGATGAAATGTACGATTCCAATCTGAATAAGTACAATGGCTCAGATATTGAGCTGACACTTACGAGATCTGGTGCAGAAAAAACAACAGTATCGGGTTATCATAATTTTAATAACACCGAGCATAAGGATACTGTGGCATACAATGCAACATCTATGTACAAGCAGTATGATAATCTGGCAGTATACGATTACAGCAATGCAGCCTATACATACAAGATTCAGGAAACTGATCTTCCGGGCTATACAACAGCGTATGAATACTCCTACACAGATTCAAATAATACTGATCATACAATTGATGATGGCACAGTACCGGCTGAGGTTGCAACTTCCGGAAGTCCCCTGACCCTGACTGTTACCAATACTCAGATTAAGGGTAATGCCGAGTTCACAAAGGTTGACCAGAACCACTATAACGAGTACCATAATGAAACAGGCTATACGGATATTGTTCTTCCGGGTGCTAAGTTTGAGCTTTATTATAACCGTACAGGTACAGAGGGATCCTACACATATACACCTGTATATGTAAAGAAGTCAGGTGACGAGTATGTCCTTGATAATGGTACATCCGCAACAAAAAGCAATGTTGTTGAATCTGATGCAAACGGTAAGATAAAATTCAGGGATCTTCCGCTTAACACCTACTATCTGCATGAGATAGAGCCCCCGATCGGATATGTATCCGAACCATCATACCGTGAGTTCAAGATTGATGTTGCGAATGCTGCTGATACAACAGCGACCACGACATATGAAAGCGGATTCTTAACAAATGATAATACGGATAGCCGCATAGGAAACAAGCAGCTTATCACGGAAACAAGTGTAACACTTGTAAAAACGGATGAGCAGGATCCATCTAAGCGTCTTGCAAATGCGACCTATTATCTGCTCAAATTGAAACCGCATAGTGTTTATGGCGGAAGTGTTGACGAAGACAATTATATTTCAGCTGCCGAAACAGCAGTAGCAGGTGCTATTACAAATTACAATGGCGAGCTTACCGCTGATGTAGAACAGTACTGGTCAACTAATATCAAAGATGAGAATGGTAAATATCTTGCCCACGTCTACACCACAAATGCGAATGGTGAGATAGGACCTATTGAGAAAATTGAGTATGGCCGTTACATCTTCATGGAGGTTCAGCCGCCTGAGGGCTATGAGCGAAGCTTTATTAATTCATTCAAGATCAGTGCTGACCTAAGCGAAAAGGTTGTCAGTGTTTCTCATGCTGACCCGCGTAAAACTGCAAGCCTTGATGTTCTCAAGGAAAATGAGTTTGGCGATCCGCTGGACGGCGCAGAGTTTGAGCTGTATTATCAGCCGAGTGCAGACCCGATAAAGCACTTTAGCATCAATAGCCATGTAACCGCTCCTACACCAGACTATACTTTGAGTGCAAGACCAGACACTCCTGACCCGGCAGATGGTCAAACAACCTACACCTACACCTATTCTGAGTCTGCGCCTGTTACAATTACTGCTCCGACTGAGGCGGATAACAACTGGATCCTTCCGAGAACCGATAATGACTACATCTATTGGGAGGATTACATTGATGATTACAATTGGTACTGGAAGAATGGAACTACCGTCAATACCGATTACAATACCACAAGAAAGCTGACAAAGGGCGACCTTGACAGCGAATCCTCTTATCAGGTAGTAGCAGAATTCAAAGGTCCAAACGGAAATATAGGCAAGTATTCAGTCTGGGAGCGTTTTGTCTACTACGGTGACAACGTAAATGCAAATTCTGGTAATAACAAAAGGCTTAATGTAATCTATAAGATTCAGCCGCCCGACGGTGCAACTCAGGTAAGATTCATTCGCGGCTGGGGTTCAGATGATAACTCCACAGAGTGGTTCAACTTTACTAAGGGTATGCTCTACAAGCGGCGTGAAAACGGTAAAAACAAAGCAGTTGATTATTCCGATTGGATGGCAACAAACACCAACTGGAGCGATCTGGACAGCAGTAATATAACAAACGCAAAAACAGCCGGACAAAGCGGTATCGCATATAAGCCGACTGCACAGAAGCTTGTATTCCGCAGAAATCATCATTATTGCTGGGATAACATTCATGTAATGTTCTATGACGAGCATGAGAATGTTATCGGCGAGCAGTTCCCGGGCTATCTCATGGAGCCTTATGCATATGCAGGCTCTAACTACAAGGTAGATTTCGGCAGCAACAACAACACCGAAAACGGCGGCGATCTCTGCTATGAGATCACTATCCCCGAGGGCGCAAAGTACTTCCGTATCAACAACGGTACAAAGTCCAGCATCGTTGGCGGTGATTTCGACGGATATGGTACTTATTACACTCAGCTGCGTGCGCTTAAAACTGATACTGCTAAAAAGAATTACGGCAATTACTGGAAATTCCAAAGCGGTCAGGAAGAAGTAAAGCAGAACGGAACTCTTACAAATTGGGAAGATTCGGAGATAACAAAGGCCAACGATACTGTTTATGACAGCAATGCATCGTCATTTGCAGTTGAAAGTGACAGCAACTTTGTATACTTCAAGAAGCCGAATGGCTGGAAAAATCACATTTATGCATACTTCTATGCCGGCGGCGACCTCCGCACAGACAACACACAGAGAGCTGTATATTCTATTTGGCCGGGCGTTATCCCATATGGAAGCTCAGTAACAAACCCGTCACCAAGTGACTATGGCAATTTCGGCACAGGTATCGGAAAAATGACGCTTGTTCCGGGCAGCACCTTCACAGATTCAAGCGGCAACACCTACTACCGTTTCAGATTGCCTCTTGGCGATAACAAAAACTACATCAAGGTCATGTTCAGTGACGGAATGGTCGGCAGCGGCAACGGTGCTCAGACCGTCATCGGTCATGGAGACGGCGGCGGAAACCGCTCGAAGATGATCTCCTGCACTCCGGGCTATGCCTACGACAAGGATGGTTACGGCTGGCAGCTTGCAGACACCATTGACGCAACAGAGACATATCTGTTCCGCAAGGCTTACACGACTACTACTAATCTGAATGAGGCTGATTTCCTCTACATCAGGAAAAATGATGCTTCGTGGGATGATATTCACATCAAGTTTTACAATGCAAGCGGCGGCGAGATCCTGCAATCCGGCGACGGCTATGTTATGAAATATTCCGGAACGCAGGGCGGCTACGAATATTTCCGCGTTCCTGTGCCGAGCAATGCAGCGAAGTTCTCTATCAATAACGGCGCAATGAACGAGAAGGAAACAGCTCTTTATCCTGTAATTGCACACGGTGCTGCAAACACCTCGACCACCACAATAGATCATCAGATCTATGAGATCAAATCCGGAAATGTTCTGGAGCTTGTATCACCCAAGGTCACAGTGACTGTTACAGCTACACTTGTAACAGGTCCTAGCGCACAGAGTGAGGGAATAGACTACACCATCCGCACCCGTAACAATGGCACTGACAACGACTGTGTATGGATTGAAAACACCGGAAATTGGGACAGCAACAATTTCAAAGAAATCAAATTCCTGTTCTATGATGCAGGCGGTCAGAGGATAACCAGCGACACAAAGGAATACCCTGCATTTAAGAGAAAAGATCAAGATGGTCACAACTGGATATGCAAGGAGATACCTGTGAATGCTGCTTCGTTCAGAATTAAATTCAACGACAGCTACAGCGAGCAGTACCCGATCTATCCGCAGGCAGCAGAGGGCACAACCAAGACCTTCACCACCGGCGATATGATCTATCAGACTACCGGAAACGGTACATCCCCGGCACTTACGCTGTCATGGCCTGTTGAAGGTAGTTACACCGGCGGTATTGTTGATTCCAACTCGACCTATGATAAGCGCGGCGACTATCTGTATCTGGTATACAGTAAAAACGGCACAGCATGGGACAACATGCGCGTGCAGTTCTACAAGCAAGACAATACCGAAATACCCGATGAAAAAACAGCTTCTAAGCTTGGAAAACTTGCATCTGCAACAGGCGGTACAGCTGTTTCCGGTGAGACTACCACAATAACTGAGGCAGTCGGAACATGGTACAGGGTTGCAATACCTGTTGATGCAGCATCCTTCAAGCTGTATGACAATACAGTTGCATCTGCAGCGAAGCAGTCCGACAAGGCGTATGAGATTCTGACGAAGCGCACGAGCTATTCCTCACTCAAGGATAACTACACTCTCGGCGGAATGCAGTACAGCATAGCATCCAGCGGCAGTGGAGATACACCGAGCAAGTATGCACTCACCCGATTCTATCCAGTCTTCACCGAGACAGAGGAGCCGGAAAGCCCCGACAGTGCAGCCGGACAGACAGAGTACACCCAGTCTGCCGACGACATCAACCGCTCACACGATACACCGCTGACCCGCTACACCGATGTTGAGCCATATGCAAGCCTGCCGACAGCAACCACCCCGACAACCACAGCTGCCTCAATGTCGGATACCCCGGTGCTTTATGAGACGAGCAGTAATGAGGTTACTTATAGTTGGACGGAGCAGAATTACTATCCATATATCAGGTTTGTTAAACCAAATTCCTGGGGCAGTTCTGATATTTATGCATATTTCTATAATAGTGATTCAGATAAATATGTTGCTTGGCCAGGTGTAAAAATGTCTGACACCGGAGAAAACGATGCTAACAATAGGCAAATATTAAAGGTTCGGATTCCTGTAGATGAAAATGGTGATGCAATTTACAGCAAAATCATTTTTGATAATAATGGCAGCAACCAAACAAAAGATATTACTTTGGAAACAGGAGGAGGTTTTGGTTCTTATTATGTTGCAACAGGTGGTGCTACAGGTGCAGTAACTGTAACACTTGAAGATGTTTGTGGAGACTTATCAACTCAGTCCGGCGTTATATCAGTAACAACATCTGGAACTCCAGATGATAAACTGAGATTCGATAACAATTATAAAAACTGGACTAAGGTGCATGCATACTTCTTTGATGGTTATTCAGAAGAATGGCCTGGAAGTGCAATGACATACGAAGGTAATAATGTTTATAGCATTGATGTTCCACAGAATGCCAAAAAGGTAATATTTAATAATGGCAGTAGTGATAATCAGACAGGTGATCTTGATCTGCCAAATGACGATGGAAAGAATAAGATTTGGCCTGAAATTACTAAAACACATGGAATGGGCAATAGAAAGTACCTTTGGTGGTCATCTATCACAGAATATGCAAATGGAAATAAAGTGGCATACTACAGTTCTAATAATGATTCTTCTGTTATTTCGGATTTTTCGTATATGAACGGTAGTACAGGAGGGAGTCCCACAGGTGAAAACAGTCAAAGGACAGAAATTCCCAATAATTCAAACATCCAGTATGTAGTATTTAGAGGTTACAAAAATGATAGCGAGTATGTCCAATCCGACTATATAAAAATTAGTGAAATTCCAGCAGGAAAGGGTGTTTACTACATAACATCTCCACCATATTATGCTTATTTTGATTTGGAAGAATACAATTGTTATGGCGGTGACGGAAGCTCGGTAACTACAGCTACAACTGTAAATGAAACATTTATCAATTATTCGTATCCAGATGTTGTAACATACACTTCTACCGCCCAATACCAGCCCGAAGACCGCTATGGTTATATCAGCTCAGTAACAGCTTCTTCGGATGACGGAAACACCTATAATTTTATTAACCTTAACACAAACGGAATTACAACTCCGTATGTACAGTTCTATTCAGACTCTGATGGTAATACGGCTATAAGTAATCGGATAAACCTGAAAGAGGCTTTGATAGGTGGAACAACGCATATCCCAGGAAGCGGTACTGTTGCTGATCCATACCATGTAAGAGTACCGAAAAATGCAAAATCATTCAGAATAAGCGACCGCTCCGGTAACACAACGGACGTTGTTACTGTAAATGTTGGTACAACTTACACAACTTCGGCAAATGATATTGCTACAGGTTCTGAAAAGAGTTATCTTGATGCTAAAAACGTAATATCTTCTGCGGTTACGGAAAGCAATATTCCGGTTCGTAACAATGCCTCTATTCCTGAGCTTTCCTACAAAACCGACGACTGCTACATCTACTTCACTGATAAAAACGACTGGGACAGCGGAGACAAAAACATCTACGCTTACTTCTACGGAGGTGTTGACGGTGAGTATAACGCATGGCCGGGCGTACGCGCAACAGGCAGCTATACTGACAACAACGGCAAAACCGACTATTACTTCCAGCCGCCTACGGACAGCAGCGGAAATACGCCATACCCGTATGTGATCTTCAATAATGGCTCTGCAAGCGACAGAAACATTACACAGAAGGTACAGTACACATTGGGCAAGATCTACACACCGAACAGTTCAACTGCAGCTTACGGAACTACAACAACCAGCGCAACATCATGCAATAATGCCGATAAGACAGCAAGTGGCTACACCAACAACACATATACAAAGTATTCACCGGAGGAGAAGTATATCTACATTGTCAATAATGGCACGGCTGATGTTACGAATTTCCCGAATAATGTTAATAATAATCGCACACAGCTTGATGAGCTGCATGTGACATTCTACAGTAATGAAAACGGCGGCACGGTTGTTGGCACGGCTGCACCCGGTTACTACGCAGACAAGCTTGAACACGGCAGCTATAACGGCCTTGATGTGTACAAGATATCCGTTCCTGAGAATGCAACCTACTTCCAGATCAGCAACGGTCAGAACAAGGGCAGCGGCAGCAACAATTATTTACGCCAGTCTGTCATTGAAAAGCTTTCTATCAACGGTCTGTATAGATTTGTGGATGCAAGCGACAACCCGACAGTAATTTCTGATTACTGGGATTCTGACAGCACACCTGCAAGTGAATCTGATTTGAATAATCACAGATATAAGCTTACTCTTATCAACAAGCGTGAGGAAACAGAGGACGACGATGAGCCTGTTGTCGTTGATACAACTACGGTTTACCTTGCAACGGTTGAAACTGGCGACGACGGACTAATAAAGGTGATCACACACCTCAGAGAGCATACAGAGACTGGAAAGGTTTATAATCGACTTGATTCAAGCACCTATATTGAAAATACTGTTGATAACGATTATCTTGCTAATGAACACGATGATGTTAACAATACAAATGTTACCAATGTGAAGGTCAAGAAGTGGGGCAAGTACTTCTGGAAGGAAGTCAAGGCTCCTGTCGGATATGAGGCTGATGCCGAAAAGCTTGAGGTCTTTACGATCGGGGCAGAAGAGGCAGAAAGAACCGTTAATGTGTTTACTGCAACCGATACCCGTAAGCATGGACGGCTCACTCTCACGAAAACTTCGGAGCAGGATCTTGGCAGCATACCCACAGGCTCACCTCTCGCAGATGCAGAGTTTACCCTGTACAACAACAATACGCCAACATCTCCTGCAAGCGTTCTTTTACTCAAGAAGAAGGGCGAAAACACCTACCGTGTTCCTACGGTCAAAGAGAACAAGAGCAGTATTGTAACAGAAGGAAGCAACAGTTATCTTAGTGTGACCGATTCGGATATGCTCATGGAGCTTGGGGATTACGAGCTATATAATAGTGTTCCCGGACGATTCAAACTCTACACCGCTGCAGTAACAGGTACGGATGTAACCGTTCAGGCATACAACGGTGATAACATGGTGCATGAATACAGCCCCAAAAACGGAATATTCACTGTTCCGGAGGCTGACAAGGACACAAGCGGCAAATACGTGATCAGAATCACTAACCTGCCTGCAAACTGCAAATACAGGATAAACGATACTGACGGAACTGTAATAAATACAGCTTCAGAGCTTGTATCAAGCGGAACCGGTACAGTGTATCTGCCTGTAACAATTATCGGCTATACTGATGATCTGGTGTTCAAGCTCCAGCGCTCGTTTGATAACGGTACAAACTGGACTGATGTATCAGTAGGAAGACTGCGCATAGAAAATCTTGACTGGGGCGACTACTATCTGGAAGAGACTTCCGCACCGTCAGGCTATACTAATACTGATACAAAAACAAACGGCAAGAATAAGATAAGCTTTAGCGTTGGCAGGAATAACTGCGAGATCGACCAGCAGCTTGACTGTACAGATGAGATCGCACCTGCACAGCTGAAGATCGTCAAAAACCTCGACGAATATCTGACAGCATGGGGGACACCGACCTTCATATTCAAGATAAAGAAGATAAGCACCCCAGACAGCCCGACTACATATGAAAAGATCATAAGCATGAATATTGGTGAAACAAAGACCAATAATACAGACTTTATGAAGATCGAGCCGGGTGCATATGAGGTCAGCGAGCTTAATGTTTCGCGCTACTCGCCTGACAGCTGTACTATCGCTTACAATAATGAAAACTATGTAACCAACACGAATACAACAAATCAGGTTGCGTCATTTACCGTAAAGGCTAATGGTAAGGTGACAGTCACATTCCACAACAAGATAGACTATTATGATAAGTTCTCACACAATGCTGTTGCTGAGAACAAGTTCAAGGGCTACAAGGCAATTGAGGTCGAGTACAATCAAAAGGTGCCGGTCAATGTAGAAAGCACAGAGATACTAAAGTCCTCTGACGACCTGCAAGCATATTTCATCAATGCAGACGGTACAAGGACCGCAATGAGTTCGGAACAGAAGCAGCAGCTCACATTCCAATATGTTTATCAGACATACGATGATAGTCGATTCAGCAGCAACTTTGTGTACAATACAATCGATAAGAAACTTGTTATTACCAAACCGGAGTACTTTACGGATGGAGTTTATCGTCTGAGAGCAAACTATAACGGTATGACCAGTGACTTTGACCTTGTGTTTGACAGCAGCCGAAAGGACAAGAAAATCTACGAAAAGACCTTTATATTCCACGCAGACAAGGATAATCTTTCCTACCTTGTTGATGCTGACGGAAACCGTACATCATCGCTTGTATACACGTTCAGCATGAAGCAGGATGATACAACATTATTTGATATCATTTCCATCCGTCACAATGGAAAAGAGGTCGATATTGACGATGTCTATGCTGTTGTAAACAATACTAACAGCAATCTTAAAGTTATTGAAACTAACAGCAACAGCAAGATATTTGCCGGACAGTGGACATATGACGGCACAAATTATTATAGTACCGAACTTGTTAGCGATGGAGATAACAGCATAATCAAGCTTGCAAAGACTAACGATGACACAAAGGTTATCGAGTATACAGCAGTGCTTGATGATTCTTCACCGTGAATCATCTAAGTCCTAACAAAAACTGGTCGGGCGACCCGAAATGGCTGCCCGACCAGAATTTTAATAGTGTAAGAAAAGCCGTGCAGATCAAACTGACCTGTACGGCTGCTCTTTTTTCCATTTTTGCAAAAGAAAATGCAACGCATGATGCAAAAACCGGGAAAGAATATTCCACACAAATTCCTAAAACATTCCATTGTAATTCCAACAGGATAATTTATTATATGTTCAATAAAGAAAACAAAACTTATTCGGAGGAATTGAAAATGAGTAATAATAATTCATCATCGAAAACAGACAGCTTTGACAAGGAATACTGCGAAAGCCTGAACAGGCTGTATAACGAAAATATTGAACTGACGGAAATAAGATGGTTTTTTAATCGTGCATATGACTGGGCTTATGAAACAGAGGGGCTTTCTCCCGATGTTGTTTTGATCGGAACTGCTGTGCCGGAGGAAATAGTCATAGCATCAAGTGCAAAACCCTACTGGATCATAGGAGGAAGTCTTGGTTCAACTGCATGGTCTGATGACCTTGTTCCCAGAGATACGGATTCCGTAAGCCGTTCCGTTTACGGATATATCAAAAGACCGGAGGGTGCAAACTTTTCCGATTCTTTGTTTGTCATCCCCCTTGTAAATGACAGCATGAGAAAGCTTGCATATGACCTGAAAAGTGCCGGACGGAATATCTGCCTTATTGATGTGCCGCCCGACAGGAATGATAAAAATGCCGCTGAAAAATATACCGCACAGCTTAAGTTAATGTGCGAAGCCGTTTCCGAAAAGACAAAAGTAAGAGCGACAAGAAGTTCTATTGTTTCCGCAATGAAAACTGTTTCTACCGCAAGAAGCACCATGAGAAGATTCCTGCGTATATCAAAGGGTCGAACGGATATAATCACCGACACAGCAAGACAGTTTGTACTTAATTCCTATTATATGTCGCCTTCCCCCGAGGAGTGGGCATATCATACCGAATGTCTTATCCGTGAAATAGAATATAGTATCAGCCGGACGAAAAAAGGCAGTTTGGCTCATCCGTCGGTCATGCTTTTGGGTTCTCCGGCACTGTTCCCGAATTATAAAGTACCCTTCCTCGTAAGTGACTGCGGGCTTGAAATAAGCGAAGCAATAGATTATCTGTCAATGAAGTCGTTTGTTACATATTCCCGTAAGGCATTGTGGGGAAGCTGTGACAGGCTGATAAGAAATATCGCTTCAACATGGTTCAGGTATGATTCCAGCCCCGCTTATGTGAAAAATGATGCAATGTTCGATTATGTATCATGGCTTGTGCAAAATGAGAAAATCGAGGGAGTTATATATCATGTCCTCAAGGGACAGATAGAATATGATTTTGAGCTTGAACGCTTTGAAGCTATGCTGTCGGAATACGGCGTACCGGTTTTCAGGCTTGAAACAGATTACCAGTATCAGGATGTTGAACAGCTGAGAATAAGGCTGGAGGCATTTTCAGAAATGCTGACACAGAGAAGATGTTGTGAGGTGAAAAAAGCATCATGAAATATCTGAAAAAAATAGTAATCGCATCAGTTATATTTATCGCTGTCGGAGCGATTGCCTATTTTGCATATCTGTTTCCGTTCTATGAGCCTGAAACAAGCGACTTTTCAACGAGTATCGAAAAGCTCCTGTCAGCGGACTATCTCACAGCACTGATACCCCTGTTTATAATTATCGGATTGACAGCGGCAGGTATAGTACTTGTTATAGTGCTCAGAAAAGCACTTGCTAAGGCGGATAAAAAGCAATCCCGCTTTGCAGATGCAAGAACCGGCAGACACAGGGGCAACGTTCCGAAGCAAAAGCCGGTATGGTTTATGATTCTGCGCTGGACAATAATGATCGTTTTCGCATTTATTGCGATATGGGGCGGTCTGATATTCGGTATGGGAATATCCGCACTGAGCGTTCCGGTGCTTTCCTGCCCCTGGAACACAGAGGAAATGACATCTTCAAGCTGCTATTACCTTTCTCATCTGAACGAGCTTTTCGAGTTGCCATGGCAAAGTATATTGATATTCTTTGCAAGCACAATAGGTTTTATTTTGCTTTTAGGAAGGGCAATATGCGGTTTTCTCTGCCCGGTGGGTCTGATGCAGGATATCATGGATAAGAACCGTCAGAAAACAAAAACAGAAGGCATAAAACTGAACGAAAAAATGTACGGAGCTGTTACACCTGCCCGATGGGCATTGGTACTGGTTTTTATAGGTTTGTGTTTTGCAGGAGGAAATTTCTGCAACTTCTGTCCGGCTGTGGCTGTATCGCCCGTACTTGCCGGAATGAGTACAAGCCTTTATATCAGCGGTTTCCTCATGGTGCTGATACTGATGGCAGGCTTTTTCAAACGCAGAGCATTCTGTATGGTATGTCCCCTTGGAACAATAATGGGATTTTTTCATAAGATATCGCTTTTTCGTATCAAAAAGGATACGCAGTCCTGCACAGAATGCGGCGCTTGTTATGAAGCCTGCCCGATGGGTATAAAGATGATCTATACCGAAAGGGAAAAGGTCAATGTTACATCTGCGAACTGCATAATGTGCGGAGAATGTATTCGCTGCTGTCCGGAGGACAAGGCGCTTTCAATGACCTGCGCCGGAATAAAGCTGTATACATCATCAAGAAAAAAGATCATGTCAGGATATGAGCCTGATAAGACCGGGAGGTATGCAAAATGACTGAATCGATAAAGCATGAAAATCTGAAACAAAGACAGGACAAGCGTTTTATAAATAAGGAAACTCAGACAGCGGCAAAATATCTGCGCCGTATGAAGGAGCTTTCGGGAGCACCGGAGGGTATGGAGCCTTTTTATGACACACTTGAACGGATATATGTGGATATGGAGTATATCGAAAAAAAGCCCGGTCAGAAAACCATAGGCACATACTGTGTCATGACTCCGCCGGAGCTTATATATGCCTCAGGTGCAGTTCCCGTTAAGCTTTGCAGCGGTAATTATACAGCTTTTTCTGTAGGTGAAAACATTGCCCCGAGAGATGCCTGTCCTCTTGTAAAGGCTGTTGCAGGCTTCAAGCAGACAGGGCTGATGCCCATATATGAGGACTGCTCCATAATGGTGATCCCGATCACCTGTGACTGCAAGAAGAAAATAGCCGGAATGCTTTCCGACAGCTGCGACATTATGACAATGCATATCCCGGCTTCAAGAAATGATGATGATATTGATGAATATATCAGGCAGCTATATGACCTTATGGAAAGGCTTGAAAATGTCACCGGCAATCGTATTACTTATGAAAGCCTTTCCAATGGTTTCCGCAAGGTAGGCTATGCACAGTATGAGCTTTCGGAGTTCATCAGACTGAAAAAACAGCTCCCGTATCTTATCAGGGGCAGTCATGCTATGGCTATACTGAACAGTTCTTCATATATGCCGGCGGATGTCTGGGGAAGGGCTTTGCATAGGGTAAATGCGGCACTCAAAAAGAGAATAGCGGAAAAGAAAACCGTTACATCAAAAAAACTACCTCGAATACTGCTGACAGGCTCGCCGATAGTTTTCCCGAATATCAAAATACCGTTACTTATCGAAGAAATGGGCGGTATCGTTGCCGGAGATGAGACCTGTATGGGAGAGCGCGGACTCTGGGATCCGGCAGTCATTACCAACGACAGCTTTGACGGAATGATAAGAGCGCTTGCAAACCGTGCGCTGCGCCCCTGTCCCTGCCCGACATTTGCGGACAATTCACAGCGCATTTATCGCCTAAAGCAGCTAATAAAGGAAAATCAGATACAGGGTGTAATATATCATGTTCTGAGAGGCTGTCTTGTATATGACCATGAATACAAGCGCATAGAAGAAGAACTCGGCAAGCTTGGAATACCGGTCATACGTCTTGAAAGCGATTATAACGAAGAGGATATCGAACAGCTCAGAATACGCATCGAAGCGTTTATTGAGCTTATCAAACTGAAACAGGCTCCTGAAAAAGCGGTAGCTGTGCGCAGGAGCTTTTAGGAGGAAAAAACATGGGAAAGTATTATATAGGACTTGACGGCGGTTCGACTTATCTGAAAGCGGCGCTTATCGGAAAAGGGAAAGTCATAGATACAATGGTTCGCAGCACAGGTATAGACAATAACGGCACAGCAAGGAAGATAGCCGCAGAGCTTTGCAGCAGGAATTCCCTTTCGCCGTCTGATATAGGTTATATCATGGCGACAGGCTACAGCAGAAAGATACTTGAGGTAGCAGACGATGATATATCAGAAATAACCGCCCACGCTTACGGGGTGCGTATGACTGCCCCGAAGGAATACCGCCCCGGTATGATAATAGACATCGGAGGACAGGATTCAAAGATCATCTATCTCGATCAGAGCTATGGCGTAAAGAATTTCAGCATGAACGATAAATGTGCGGCAGGCACAGGAAAATTCATGGAGGTCATAGCGCAGATACTTGAAACAACAATAGATAATGTGGGACCTCTTTCTCTCAAAGCCACAAATCCGTGTGATATCAACAGCACCTGTGTTGTATTTGCACAGTCGGAGGTAATATCCCTTGTGGCAAGAAAATATGACCGCTGCGATATCCTTGCCGGAATGCATCAGTCAATGGCAAAGCGTATTATAAAGATGATGAAAAAGACCGAAAAGGGCGTAGATATCCTCATGACCGGAGGCGGCGCACTGAATACAGGACTGCACCATGCCTTTGAGGAGGAGCTTATGAGGGATGTATATGTCGCGCAGTATCCGCAGTTCAACGGAGCGATAGGTGCGGCACTTATCGCAAGCGAAAGAGGGTGACGGAATGGTTTTATCGGTATTTACAGAAAGCCTTACCGCCGCCGCTTCGGTGGGAATGGGCTGCGGGACCTGCTGCGGTTCTGGTATCAGCACCGCGCTTTACGGATATTTGACAACACATATGAAGAATATGAAGCAGTCCTTTCTTGGATTCTGTGAATTTTTCTTCGGAAAATTCCTTGCAGTCATAACTCTTTGCTGTGCGGCATCAATTGTCGGGAGCAATATCATAGACGATAACGACTGTGTTTTCGGAATAAAGACAGGACTGATTGCCGACAGTGTAATGCTTGTTATGGGAATATGGCTGCTGATCGACTGGATAAGGGAATACAGAGGAAATAAAAGCTGCAAGACCTGTAAAGGCTGCAAGGACGATAAATCAAAAAAGCCTGAATACAAAAAATCAAATCATGCAGCTCTTATCGGTATGGGAATAAGCTACGGAGCTTCTCCCTGTGCGCCGCTTATACTTATGACAGGCTATGCGGCATCACTTCCGCTGGGGTACGCTGCAATTTCGGGAGCGGTATTTGCAATAGCGAGTACGATCTCCCCGATGCTTTTTATGCTTTTTATATCAGGTATCCTTGCCGGAAAGATGTATAAGGAAATACCAAATTATCTGAAATGGTTCAGGCTTGGCTGCTATATACTTCTGATAGTATTATTCTCAGTCAGCTTACTTCGAGAGGCTTTGAACAGTTAAAACGATTTTATAAAAAGTTATAAAAATATGTTGACTTTTGTAGTTTTGGGATATTATACTAAATCAAGAGGTGGTGAAAAGTGTGATAAAAACTATAAAAGTCATGTTGTGCCCGAACAAAAAGCAAAGAACAAAACTTTTTGAATGTGCAGGAA
>CACXGC010000165.1 GCA_902767155.1 uncultured Ruminococcus sp.
GGCAGACCTGCTTTGGTCAACCCTCTGAATTACTATCTCAGTTAATTGTAGTAACATCTGTATTCATGTAGCGCCGTATACGAGACCTGTACGTACGGTGCAATGGGAGGTTGAGGGACAAAGTGTCCCTCAGTCTACCCTATTTTTTATTTTTTCTTTCTGCGAAAAACAAACTTCTTCAACTCATCTGTAATTTTTCCATAATCAATAGACCTCAATTGTGAAAAGGCATGAAACAGTCTTATTTGCTGAAAATTAAGGCTTTTAGCGAATTTTTCATATAGAGAATTTATCTTCTCACGTGCTGATATTAATTGTACCTTATTATCCAAACTGTCTTTAAACCCATTAGTGATCTGAATTATACTTGTTGAAAGATTTTTAAGTTTCTCATTGAAACCAACCAAACCGCTAACTGTAAATGTGATATCAATCATAATCAAAACCAACAAACCAATACAAACATAATGAAATAAAGGAACCGACAAATTATTGGTTAAAATTTCCATGATAGGATGAATAACTTTTAAAATCACAATTGACAAAGTACCAAAAGCGATAGCTCCTACAAGACATATTCTTCCATTTATATTGAATTTTCCCATGTTGATTTCTTTACCATGCAATTGAAATTTGAAATCGTTGTAATCCCACCAACGAATATGAAATATCTTTTCCAGAATCACTGATGTAATATATTCAAGTGTACAAGTAAGCACTGCGCTTGCCAAAAACAAAAGCACAGGGTTTTCTATCCAACCCAATACAACAACATCAAGCAATGCCCCACTTCCATATATAGGACAATATGGTCCATTCAGAAAACCGCGGTTTACCAATTTCTTCTGACGATATGTTTCAAGAATGGATTCATATACCCAGCCTATCACACTATAAATAACAAGCCAAAAAAAATATTTTTCAATTTGAAGATGGGTTTCAGGCATTTCTATCAACTCTCCTTATTTTTTTCAAGATTCTTCTTTTAAAACCTCCCACTGTTTCATATGTAGCGCATATTTTATCCGCAATACACAGTATTATTGATTCGCGATAACGTGGCGGTATAGGTGTCAGCGGAAACATATGACGATGTATCATATTTTTCTCAATTTTATCAAGCTTAAATTCTTTCTCAGCATTTAAAAGTGCTTTTTTGGGATGAGTAAAACCATGTATACGATTAGCTTTTGTAGGTTCATGCCAGTCATAAAGAAAATAGTCATGTAAAAGTGCTCCACGTACTAAAGCTCTCTCGTTTACCTTTATCTTCATCATGTTTGATATTCTCAGACACATAGAAGTTACAAACAACGAGTGGTCATAAACAGAAAAAACTCCGTGCTGTATACACTTCTTTTCAATGGACATACCCTCAGATTCCAGAATATCACTTCCATATTTTTCAATCATTTCCTGATATTTTAAAGACACATATATCCACTCCTATTACCATCTTCTAATTTATATGATACCATGAATAGTAAAAAAAAACAATTGTAAATTTTTGATATTATTCAAGTAAAAAAGTATGACTTATATGTAAAATAATATTGTTTTATTTCTACTTTTCTGATATAATGATTAATCATATCAAATGAAAATTTTTGTAAAGGGGCCTTAATATGACCGATAAGGAGTTTGCTGAAATCAAAAAAAGATTCAAGCCTGAAAAAAGCAATATAACAAAAGTCAGGGGATGTTATGTAAATACAACAAAGGAAATTGTTTCCAAATTTCAAATCCCGGTTACAGTTCTTCCGGATGAACAGAAGGAGTGGTTATTTAAAATTCTCAAAAAGACTATTACAGGTTCTTTAGGTAGAAATATTATGAATATAGATTTTTCTGTAGAACAAGTCGAAAATAGTGACGAACATAAACTGTTGATGGCAATACGTGATAGTGAACTTGAAAATGAAGAACTGCTTACATTTCTTTACGAAAAAATTGTTGAATCCTTCCCTACTGATGAAAATTATCTAATACTCGTTGCCTATGATCCTTATGATGTTCCATCATTATCAAAAAACGAGGAAAATATTGAAGATTCAACAGAAGTCTTTCGTTATTTCATATGCTGTGTTTGTCCTGTAAAATTGACCAAATCTTCTCTCGGTTTTTCTACAATTGATAATTCTTTCAAAAATATAGGTGCTGATCAGGCTATCGTACCGCCCGAAATAGGATTTATGTTTCCTTGTTTTGACAACCGCAGTACAAATATTTATAATGCTTTATTCTACACAAAAAGCATAAAAGAAAGCTACCCTGATGTGGTCAATATTCTTTTTGGAACTTCCGCACAAATGCCTGCTGAGGAACAAAAAGAAACTTTTCGTAATCTTGTTTCAGATTCTACTCTCGAAAGCAGAAATCTTGAATTCGTACAATCTGTTCATGGAATGATATCAAACATGATAACAGAACATAAAGAAAGCCGCGATCCTGAACCTCTCATGCTTGATAAAAACGATGTAAAACGTGTTCTTACAACTTGCGGAGCAAAAGAAGAAGAGCTTGAAGGTTTTGATGAAAAATTTATCAGCGGTTTTGGTGAAAAAACTGAAATTCCTCCACAAAACATAATTGACCCGAAACAATTTGAGCTGAAAAATTCATACATGACTGTTAAAGTCGATCCTCAGTACAGCTTTATGGTAGATGCTAAAGTAGTTGACGGAGTTAAGTATATAATGATACGTGCTGATGAAGGCGTTGAAGTCAATGGTATTTCAATACGTTTTGATGGAGAAGCTCCGCCTATCAGAATTCAGGCTCAGGCTACTGAAACAAATGATAGTAATTTTCATTTTGAGGATGCTGGTGTATAATAAAATTTGACACAACATTGTGTATTCGATAGCTGCTCTGTAATAAGCATCCTTCTTCTCGCCCTCCTCAAGATATGTTTCCTCTTCCAGAAGGTCATACATTTAACGAAATTCTATTATACTATATCCTCTATACTTATCTTATGTTGCTACTAAGGAATAGTTAATAAATAACTTTTAAATTTTCAAAATATGTGCTATACTATTCTTATAGAAAAACAGGAAGGAGTA
>CACXGC010000166.1 GCA_902767155.1 uncultured Ruminococcus sp.
AGCAGTTAATTACGACGTTCGTGTAACTGTAAAAGACAAGAACGGCAAGACAGCAGCAAAGAGCTGGACATTGAAGGTAAATCCGGCAACTACAACTGCTCTTGAAAACAAATCAACAGTAAGTGCAACATCTTTCAAAGTTGGTGACAAGATTACAATCAAGGGCTCGGCAAGCGGCGGCACATCTCCTTACAAGTATGCTTACTACTACAAGAAGAGTACAGCAACTTCATGGTCAGTAGCAGGAACAGAATTTGGAACAGCTACCTCTGCAACAATCTCTCCTAAGTCTGCTGTTACTTACATGATAAGAATTGACGTTATGGATTCAAAGGGAACAGTAGTTTCCAAGACATATGCAATTCTTAACAAGTAATCGTTTACGCAGCTTAGCTGCATGATGACAAAACTACAAAACCGGTGGATTATCCTTTTGGATGGTTCACCGGTTTTTGATACGTATCAGCTTTCGGAGAGCAAACATAATTCGTCGAAATCATAATCTCTTTGCAAAGCACAGTTTATAGTCATTCCAATAAGCTTTGATGCCCGTGAAATCAGTAAATCAATTTCTTTTGGAGTGACAATCATATTTGTGCTGTCCTTTGGCAGCGGTGTAGTATTTTCCCCACCCGAAAAATCATTTGCCAATGTTAATGCATCAACAACAGTAGGAATTCCTACTGCTATGACCGGAATGCCTAATGTTTTCTCTGTCAGACAAAAACGGCGGTTTCCTATGCCAGAACCCGGAGAAATTCCTGTGTCGCTTATTTGTATGGTTTTCCCAAGGTGGGAAATACTCCTTGATGCCAGAGCATCAATTGCAATTACAGCAGATGGTCTTATCCTTTCCACAAGTGAAAGCATTATTTCACCTGTTTCGATACCCGTCTGACCGAGTACACCGGGAGAAATTACAGCTGTCGGGCGCATACGGTCAAGACCTGTCAAACGGGCAATCTCACCGCCTATATGCCTTGTCGCAATGACAGCAGCAGCACTTTCGGGTCCTAAAGCATCGGGTGTTATGCAGTTGTTTCCTATACCGGCTATCATGACGGTTCCTTTTTTCGGCAGCAGCATATTTATTTCTTCGGCGAGAATCTCAATATGTTCACGCATTTCCCGAAAATGATTTGTTAGCGGAAGTCCCTGAGCGGTGATATAAGTCCCCATCGGCTTACCAATATATTCAGCAGCAGCTTTTGTACGTATAGTCAGTCTGTTTATTGTAAGACAGCCTTTTTTAAATATTTTTTCCTCAGCACCATCAACATGATGACCACAGCTTTTATGTGCTTCAAGTGCAAGATCGGTCCTGAAATTCATAAAAATCCCCCCGCTTGTTTCAGTCATATCTGTGTTGTTTATTTTTTCCTGTACGGCTGATATATATGCATATGCGGATAAACAAACAAAAAAAATCATGTGTTGCCGCCGAAATACGGTAAAAATTAGTGTTGACAGGCAGAATTGATAGAAGTATAATAAAACGGTACGGCGTGTGCTGTGTTAAAATGTATGTAGTCTGCCTGCTATGCAGCAAAAAGCATACTTTTGACTTAAAAGGGATAGTTTTTTAAGAAGTTCGTCTGTATGTACAGCGTGATGGATAGTATACGGAGGGAAAAATGAAAAAATTAACAGCAATAGCATTAACAGCTGCGATCGTTGTATCAGCATTTACGATCTCTGCCTGCAATGATGAAAAGAATAATAATGTTGTAAGTCCGGAATCTGTTGAGGAAATAGACTCTTCTGTCAGTGAGGTATCCGAGGAAGAATCCAGTGAAGTTGTATCAGATATAGCTGCTGTTGAGTCTAAGCCGGAAATAAGTGCTTCGAAACTTAGCGAGATAAACGCATTTATTTCAAACTATAAGAATATTCCGAGTTTTTCATCTTCGTCAGAAGGTATAGAGGCTAAAAAAATTTCAAGCGGTAAAACAATTGATCTGATACTTGACAATTCGTCATTCACATTTTCATCATTGGTTGCACAACAGTTTAAAAATGCAGCAAGTTCCGCAGGTTTTGAAAGTGTCATATGCGGTGAGTCTGACGGTACATCGACTTACTATAGTTCGGAATTGGAAAGCGCAATCAAACAAAGTGATGTAGTTTTGATGTACGGCGATATAAATAAGGACGATGTTGCAACACAGATAGAAATTGCACAAGCTAATGGTATAAGAGTACTTTCAGCTGGAAGTGTCGGCAAGGGTGAGAAAGATCACTATGTCGATTACACTATACCGATAAACTATCAGCTTGCCGGAAAACTTCTTGCAGACTGGGCAGTTTTTAAGAATAAGGGAAAAGTAAATGCGCTGGCTATAAATAATTCCGATTCAATGCTTTCAAGTGCAATATACAAGGGTTTTGCCGACGAGTTTCAGACATATGTTACATCAGGATATTGTACAGTAGTCAGCGGCTCTAACCTTGAGGTCGGAAACGGACTTGCTCTCAAAATAAAACAAGCTGTGGAAAAAGACCCGAATCTTAATTATGTTATAGTATTGGATGACTCTATGATAAACGATGCTATAAGCGGTGTTGCACAGTCCGGAAAAAAACTTGGCATTATTTCTACCGGCGGCAGTCTCTCGGCATTTGAAGCCGCTGAAAATGGTAGTCTTGAAATGCTTGTTGCACAAAGCTATGAATGGACAGCATATGCTATGGTGGATTATGCTCTCAGAGTTTTGAATAAATCCGAGCTTCCGCAGGAACAGGATGTGCCTGTACGTGTTGTTACAGCAGAGTCAATAAAGGATGACCTTAATAATAATACATACCCCGACATAGGCGGATTTTATGAGATATGTTTCGGTGCAAGTTTCTTGACCGGCTACAGCGGTTTGTGGAATCTGTGATTATTGTGCTGCAGAAGACTTTACTTCTGCGGCATTTTTTTATCCTAAAGCGGCAAGAAGACTCCGACCTCTATAGGTCGGGGATGAATTGCCGGTCAGCCGTAAGGCTGACTTATTAT
>CACXGC010000167.1 GCA_902767155.1 uncultured Ruminococcus sp.
ATGTCTGTAGGTTCTGCCGACACAACAGAACATTGTTCCGATTATTTTATAACTGACAAAAAGCAAAAGATAGAATACAAGGATATACTCACTTCCGGCGCAAAAACTTCTTTGGAATTTTCATCTTTGCCCGAAAATACCGAGTACATTTACACAGATTCATACGGAACAGAAAATTCTCTTCGTTTGTATGACCTGAAAGACAAGATTGTTGTTGTCAAACGAGGGAATATTTCTATTACAGAAAAAATTCTATCCGCACAGAATGCCGGTGCAGCCGGAATTATTATAATAAGCACCGAACAGGATTATGTACGCTTTACTGCCGAAAAACATGATATTTATGCCGCTGCTGTAAGTCCCGATGCTGAAAAATATTTCGCAAAAAATCCATCCGGCAAAATCAGCGTATCAAAGGAAAAAGGGCTTTTCTCATCGTCAAATAATTCAAAGCCGTCTGATTTTTCCTCATACGGTGTTACAGCCGATTTGCGTCTGAAACCGGATATACTTGCCCCCGGAACTAATATATATACCGCCTGCAATTCACTCTATGATTCAATTACAGGAACTTCTGTCTCTGCCGCCGAAATAACAGGCATAGCCGCAGTTATTTCCGGATATGCAAAAACAATTCTTCCCTCTTCCTCCGTTGAAGATATTCATTTTGTAACATCAGCACTTATGATGAATACTGCTGAGACAATCAAATACAACGACCGTCTTTTTTACACACCAAGACTACAGGGGGCAGGCATTGTAAATGCCGAAAAATCAATGCTTGCTGCTGCATATGTTGTTGGCAGCGATAACCACGCCAGCATCAGTATGGGCGACAGTGAAACAGGAAAATACCGCTTTCCCCTAATAATAAACAGCTTGTCCGATAAAGAAACTGTTTATCAACTGAGTGCCGTATGCCAGACAGACAAACTTGTAAAAGAAAACGGCAGCTATTACAACACTCTCACCCCAGAATCTCTCACAGAATATACAGAATTTCACTTTTTCCAAAATGAAAACGAAATCACCGAAATAACAGTTCCTGCCGGAGAAAGTGTTGAGATCGAAGCAGAAATAACTCTCTCCCCTGCTGTTGTTATCGCATATATGTTCAAAGCGGCAAACGGTTTTTATGTTGACGGTTTTATAACACTTAAACCTGAAGATGACAGTGCCGTACTTTCCGTTCCGTATATGGGCTACTGCGGCAACTGGGAACTTGCAGATATTTTTGATAAATCTCTTTATGATGATTCCCAAGAACCTGTTATACATGGAAATACCCTTGCAGCCGCAGCAGCAACCGGCAATACTGTCTACGGAACAACTCTTGGAAAAAATATGATAACCGGTGAAATGTCCGAAAAAAATATCTGCATAGGCAAAGATACAGTAAAAAATTATTACGACCTTCCAAAAGCAAGTGTTTCATTCATATTACCGGATTTCTATCTTCTGCGTGATGCCGCCGATTACACTATAACTATAAGCAACAGCAAAGGAATGAATATCTACTCGCAAAACACAGGAACAATATCTTCTTTTGCAAGCGGAGGGAATGATCCCTTTGCAGAACTTGCCCAAAGCTTTAATAATGATGGTCTGAAAAACATATTTTCAACCATGCAGGAAGGAAATTATACATATACTGTTTCCGCTTCTGCGGTTGCCGGAAATACACAGTCTGCACAAATACAGTCTGTAAGCTATCCTTTCACAGTAGACAACACTCCCCCGTCAAAAATTAAAACTAATGTCTATTCCGAAAACAATCACATATATCTCACAGCAGAAGCCGAAGACAAAAACGGCGTACAAGGATTCATTTTCTACAGCGTTTCTGTTTCAGGCGGAAAATATAAGTATGCTGACAAAATTGATGATCTTATCTACAGCGGATATATGGACAAAAACTCATATATCCTGATATCCCAAAAACAAACCGAAACGTCTGTAACATATACCTATGACATTACAGATCTTTATTTGCAGCTGCATCGAGTAAGCTATTATGCAAAAACAGAACTTAATGAAGAACTTAGTAATCAGAAAATCGCTGTACGTGCTGTTGATAATGCTTTCAACCTTTCATCTCCGGTCATTGCCGATGCTATAGTAAGCGGCAAAGTGGAGTTTACACTGAAAGATCAGAACGACAAACCTGTATCCGGCGCAGTTATCAGATTTAACAATAAAACCGCCGAAAGTGATGAAAATGGTCTCGTTGTATTCAACAATGTTCTCCCCGGAGATTACAGTGTAAAACTTGTTTCTTCCCCTGCAAACTATACATCAGACTTTGTTTTCGGAGCAGTATTCACAGATGTTAACAATATTGATTTTTCTCAGGAAATACTTTTCAATTTCAGCGGCGTATATCCCGAAACGGAAGTAAGCGAGCCATCGGACGAATTGCCGGAACAGCCTGTCACAACTCAGACAGATTATTTTGAAAACGATGACTCAATGTTCGCTCTTGTATTCATCAGCATATTGATTCTTATATTCACCGTATCACTGATAACAAGTAAGAAACACCGCATATACTTTGACAGCAATTCCGATTCTGAAGATGTACCTGCCTGATACAACTTAACTCTCCAAAAACTCAGACCGATTTCAGAAAATTATCCGAACTCGGTCTGATAACTTTTTGCTATACATCCTATAAAAAAATCCTATAAAAAAATAAAAAAAGATATTGATTTTTTGGAAAAGATAGTGTATAATAGTGTTGTTGCTGAAAAGTGGCAGCGTAAACAAGACAGAATCATACTTTTGGAGATGCGTTCGGGCAGGCGCTGTACGACAGAGTGCTGTGAACCATGTCAGGCGGGGAACCGAGCAGCATTAAGCGTGTATCTCTGTGCGATACAGTCAGTCTGTTCGTTCGTATCTCCAAGTGTATGATGCCGCTTGGCGGACTGTCTTGTTTTTTTGTCTGATTGCATAAATGGAGGCTTTTAACAGTTAAAACAACTTTATAAAAAGTTATAAAAATATGTTGACTTTTATAAATTATATATTATAATAGTATATAGCGAGGTGAAAGTCATGAAATATTATACAATCCATGAAGTAAGTAAAATATTGGGTGTGTCTGCACAA
>CACXGC010000168.1 GCA_902767155.1 uncultured Ruminococcus sp.
AAATTCATAAAACTGTGATAGGAACTTTTATAAATATATTCTTTTTCGGGTATGCTTTTGATTCATCAACCATTTTGTGACATTACCCGTTTGCCTGGACGAAAGTACAGGAAGCGATCAACGAAACAGCAAACAGCAGCAAAATCACCCCCGAACTCATCGATGAATTCGATCCAAGCACAGGAGATAAAAACGTTGGTGTAGCAAACAAGGGTGATGTTCCCGTTTATGTACGCCTCCGTTTCTCGGAAGTACTCGCAGTTACTAATGATGTTGATGGTGATGGTATTGCTACCAACAAAAGCAACTGGACTAACTTTGTAACAGGTACTGCACTCAAAACCAGCATGGAAAATTCATCTAACAGCTATGGTTACACCTATCCCTCCAACGGCAGTGACTGGTCTGCACACGGCTCAGACGGTGAAGCTGTATTCCACGATTATTTCACATGGAAACTCGGTAATCAGGAAGGCGAAAACGCTTACAAGAATGTCAACGGTTCTCTTGACTACAAAGACAGTGAAGGCAAAACCCAACAGGTAACAGTTCCCAATACGGTAAGCATTTACACCTATAATGAATGGGTAGAGGCTGGTAAACCGACAGGCGATGTTTGGGTGTCCGATAATGAAGGATATGCTTATTACATGAAGGCAATTGAACCCTATACTGCAAGCGGTCTTTATCTGTCAGGTTTTGAAACTACAAAGAAACCCGACAGCCTTGCTTATTACTATGCTATCAAGGTAGGCATGGAAGTTGCTACCGATTCTGACTTTGATATGCTGGTAAACGGTGATGAGGGCGCTGGTATCGCTCCTGCTTCTTCTACAGGTAAAGAACTCCTCAGCACAATTTCACCGAATGTCGGTAAATTCAGCGATTTGAAAGTAGCTCTTACAAACGCTTCTAAGTCATACAAGGTTGGCGATACTTTGACAGCGGCTGATTTTAGAATTACTTCCGCTAAGGATTACACCGGAAAATCTCTCACAACAGAAGAATTGAGCGCACTTAACAGCGATAAGAGCAGTATGTCCATTAGCCCCGCTGTTCTCAGCGCAGGTGAAAATAACATAACAATTTCTTTCAAGGGCGCTTCCGCACAGATTAAAATCAATGCCTCTGCTCCTGATACAACCGTTGCTGATGTACAGGTATCACTCAAACCCGGCATTGTTTACAGAAACGGCGATGCTCCTAAGGCAGAAGACTTTGACATAGTATGCACTAATGCTGAAGGCGAAACTGTTACACCGTCAAGCATTTCCATAACTCCGGAAACTCTTACAAATACTGATACCGAAGTTACTGTAAAAATTGACGGATTTGAAGCTAAGATTCCTGTAACCGTTTCACTCGGCGAACTTCCTGCTGATGATACAGAAATTACAGGTACAGACATTCTCGGCAATACAGCTACACCGGATACTGATGAAGTTGCTTATTACTGCATCAACATTATGAGTCTGGACGGCGCAACTGTTGAATGGACAACAAGCGATCCTGCTGATTACGGCAACGTTGCTCTCAATAAGATAATTGCAAGCCCGTCAGGCGAATATACTATTAGAAATGCAACTCTCTATGTTACAGCTGCAGGCACTGATTCAGCAGCAAAGGACGCTTCCGATTACCTGTCTATCGTTGACGGTACTCTCGTTTGCAACTACCTGCCGACATATGCCGAAATCGCACCGCTTGCAACAGATGACGGACATTACTCAGACAACGGCGTTACATATGAGGATACTTTGAACGGTGCTGTTGTTGTTACATTCAGTCTTGAGCAGGACGGCAAGATTACAAACCCGATCACTATCAGTTTCCCGATCTGCGGAATGATTGGATAAGGAGGAAAAAATCATGAAAGCCAAAAAATTGCTGAAACTTGCGGCATTGGTAACTACTGCCGCATTGGCAACCACAGCAGTCGTTTCTCAAATGGCGACTACTTTTGGTGAAGAAGAAAACGAGTATCGATGGGTCGCTACTGCACCCGATACCTCTTTGAAAAGTTACAGTACAAACAATATTCTTGAACCCGGTCAGGTAATAGAACGCTATATCAACGGTGTTAAAACTGTAAGATCAAGCAATACAAAGATTTTGAATGCTTCCTATGTTAAAGACGGCGGTACTGATTTCAATTACCGTGTTACCGCTCAGAGTCAGCCCGGTATTGCAACTGTTTCACTTGCTAACAAAACCGGCGCACTTGTAACTACTAACTATCTTGTTAAAAACTCAACCAATTATATAGAGTCTTATGAGCTGAAAAACAAGGGTATTACTCTCAGCACAGTCGGCGATACAGCTGATTTGGCTGTCTATGTTGACAAGCTCAATGACGAAAGCGTAACAGAAGAATTGTGGTCAACTATAACATGGACAAGCTATGATGAACACATTGCCGAAGTTACAACTGACGGTAATGTTACATCAAAGTCAAAGGGTGAAACCGTGCTTAGAGGTGCTTTCATTGACTGCTACGGCGAACAGGAAAACATTTTGTTCTCACTTTCTGTTGCACCTTCAACAGGAACAAGCTCCAATGATCAGATAGTTACCATCAACGGCAAGCAGTATATCGACCACGGCGATAATACATTTACCATTATCGGAAATAACGGTATTCTTGGTGAACGTGTCGGCGGCGGTGAAGACCACGATCCTACTACAGACCCTGTTCATAATATCGTTATTATCAATGGCAAGCCGTATATCATCAGCGAAGACGGCTCTACCCTCGTCGGTGTAGGTTCTAACGGACTTCTCGAAAGCAACAGCATTACTGATATTGTTGGTGAAGGTGTAGACGTTCAGTTCCTTTCCGATCAGGAAATCATTGTTCCTGATGAGGAAACCGGCAAAATCTACAAAAGCACCGGACACAATATCTTCCAGGAAGTAACAGTTACATCAGACGGTACATATGTTCCCGATTCCGAAACTTACATCATTGCCGGTCAGGACCGCACCCCCGGAACTGATGACGATAACCTTGTTTCAGGACGTACAACAGCTATGGGCGGTCAGATTGCTATAAGAGATCTTGATGTTAAGAATCTCACTTACAAAATCGAAGGCGCAAAAGACAGATACACTGTTTCCGCAGGTGTAGACGGACTTCTCGGTACATATGATGACCCGATTGTTTCCAATGACAATGCACTCGGTGTAGCAAGCTACAGTCAGGCATACAACACCAAGGCAAAAGAAAAGGAAACAGATAAGGTATGGCATGTTACATGGCTGTATATGGGCGGCCCTGTAAACAAAATGCAGTTGATCTCTGAATACAACTTCTATGACCCGCAGCAGTGGTATGAGATGGAAGTTGATGAAGAAGACCCCGAAGCAAATGACTACGCTGTAAAGACCACCAATGTCATTTATAGTGCTTCTCCTGTTTCCGGTACCACAAATAAACTCTATAAGTTGTTAGGTACACCGTATGCTGTACAGTCTCAAACAGTATATAGGAGATACCTCAACAATGGTGGTCATTACGTATTAGATCCGTCTAATAGGACTATTGAAAGTAGTGGTAATATTATACATAATCCACCATCAGGATGGACTTCCAATGTTGATGCTGGAACTTTTTATGAATATGATGCTAATACCGAAAGCGGTACATCACATATTATGACCTGTACTATCAATCATATCTACACTGCCGACTATACAAAAGAGGAATTGTATGCAATGCACGTAGATTCTACCTGTCTCTATAAACCCTATGACACAAACGTAAATACAGGCAGAATATTTACAAAAGATTCTAACTCCAATCCTGTTTATTTCGTAGCTCCGTCTATTTCCGAAATGACAAAAGCTTATGGTGATATCATGGAAACAGAAGGCAATCTCCTGCTTAGCTACAGAAGAGGAAGAAGCGATATTAACTCTTCAGGCTATGGTGAGTTCTGGATGAGAAGCTTGCATAACAACAAGTACATGCACGCTTGCTCTGTTGGTGAAGACGGTGTTCTGTACGGCGTACGCAAGATTTACGAAACAGCTCAGATTCGTCCAACCTGCTATGCTAACCTTACAACAGGTGAAACTTCTTAATTTCAACTCCTTCTAAAATAAAATTGTTAAAACAAAATCGTTATTTTTACTTTTTTCTAAAGCATCATTAATGTTGCCACACCTATTATAAAGCTAATTTATATTCACCGTAAGGCTGTCGGTTTCATTCAGCCATCAGCCGACAGCCCGAAAGTGATGTAGCTCAAAATCTATGTGAAGGAGGAAACAGCGGATGCCGAGAAAAATCATATGCAAAATATGCTCCGTGTTTTTTACGGTTTCATTCGTGTTATCTGCGGTTATGACCGGAACTCTGGCTCAGATCGTTGTTTCCGAAAAAATTAATGAAATCAGCGGTACAAATCCCAAGGACACTCCCGAATATGTTTATGTGCAGGGTCAAAAATTCTGGGAAAATGTCCCCGATGATTACAGCCTGCCCGAATACATAACGGCTTACATCTACGCTGACGGGGAACTGTGCAAAACAGTTCAGGTACAGGCGGCTGACAACTGGAAATATAAGGTCGGCTCTCTGCCAAAGTACAACGAAAGCGGAACGGTCATTAATTATACAGTCGATGAAGAAAAAGTTGACGGGTTTGTGACATCGATAGATGGATATAATATCACCAACCGTTATGTTCCCGAAGGCGAAACCGTGCAAATCTACGCAAAAAAAGTATGGGTTGATGATTCCTGCAAAAACCGCCCCACAAGCGTTGAAATACGACTTTTGGCTGATGGTGTCGAATCTGAACGTGTGACGCTGACTGAGACGAATATGTGGGAACATATCTGGACTGACCTCGACCCTGATCATGATTATACGGTGGACGAGCCTGCTGTTCCGAAAGGCTATACCTCCGAAATCGTAAAGATAAATCCTTATTTCTACAAAATTGTCAATACCTTCGGAGAACCTAAGCCGACAAATGAAACTGTTACCATCAGCGGTATGAAAATCTGGAAGCACGGCATTGCGGCTGATTATGCAAAACCTGCCGATGTTACAGTCTACATCAAAAACGGTGATACTATCGTAAGGGAAATTATTGTAACAGCTAACGACAATTGGCACTATTCCGTTGTCCTGCCAAAATATGACAGCAATAACAACGAAATTGTTTACACAGTGGACGAAAAACCAATACCGTATTATGATAAAAAAATCGTGGGCTACAATATCATTAATACCTATATTCCTCAGCGGCCTATTATCGTTACCCCAGGCAATACCCCTGATGATTTCCACAATGATACTTCATTTACCCCAACAGGCAACAATACTGATCTGACATTATGGCTGACTCTGATGCTGATCTCTGCCGCTGCCGTTATGTTCGTCATAAGGCGACATAAATCCGGCTGATTAATCATTTTTGCAAGTTTCTAAAATCTATTTATAATGGTCGGAGTGTCCGCTATGGATACTCCGATTGTTTTTTTGGCTTTTTTTCAGAGCCATCCCTATAAAGTGTGGGTAGAAAATCATCTTCCGGGCAGAGAAATCGGCAGCCCGCCGCATCGAAGCATGATCATTGAGA
>CACXGC010000169.1 GCA_902767155.1 uncultured Ruminococcus sp.
AAATCTGGGAATAATAAAAAATCGGGAATTTCAGAATGACAAAATCTGAAATTCCCTTTTCTATTATACTGAATTTATTGATACAAACATAAAAAATTAGTCGCAAAATCAAAAAGCGAACTGACGATCATGTGCCGTTAGTTCGCTTTCTTATTATCTTATCTAAAATCAGACTATCTCACTTACTTCATATCTATGAAAACGTGTCTTTCATATACAAACGAAATAAGGAAAATGAGCAAAAATACTGCAATATCCAAAAATGTGTTGGTGTAATTTGCCAGCAGATTGTTGAACCATAAACCTATTATTTCCTTATAATCTCCGCCTTTTATATGGTGAGTCTGCAAAACCATAATAACAAACCTTCCTATAACATGAAAAGCGAAATATGCCAACCATCCGCTGTAGAAAAATTTTCTGTGACAAAAGAATATGCAAAGTAATCCGATAACCAAAGCCCCGCCGAAAATCTGTAAAAGTAAAAAAACACCTATATTGCTTGTATTTTTATTCGTAAGAATCTCAGAATAAGCGCCTGCACTCATCAAAAACGGCATAAGGTAGCTGATACTTCCTACTATGTACGATATTTTTCCGTCTTCACTATACACCGAATACATGATAAGAAGAAGAATAGCACCTGAGATAATATTATCAACCGGATTCATATATTGATCGAATAATGCACTCGAAAATCTTTGTCCCAGAATACTGTTCAATGTCTGTATAATTATCGGGCTTACATCTATAGTAACAATGCCTATTATTACATGATGTAACTTTATATCTCCGCCGGCTCCGTCACCTTCGGTAAGATGTTTATATGCAATGTATAAAGTTACAGCAATTATTGCGCCTCCGATAAACGGAACAAATGAAAAATATTTCTGAAAAGTCTGTCCGTAATATCCCCAATCCGCAAATTTTCCGAATCCGGAAAGGTATCCAACAAAAAAGTCCCAAATCGACTGCAAATTCATTTATTATTCTCCCCGCCATACACTTCTTTATATACCTGTATCATGTTTTTTATACTGGTAAAAAATGCCGATATTATACCTACCACAACAAATAAGACAATGATTATCGGAAGCAGCAAGCTCAAAAAATCATAAACAAAATTAAAGATTACCATAAAAAGGTATACAGCTAACAATATAAGTCCGATTATCAATGCAACTTCAAACAATGTAAAAGCACCCCTTTACTCTGATAAAAACTCTGTGTGAATCAATCTTCCCACATTTCAACAAAACCCTTGTCAGTAAGTTCACCTATCCACTCTATCGGCTGCATAACACCTTTCGGCTCATAAGCACCCTTGCTTCTTTCGTGACCGATTGCACTGACATAGAAGAATTTTGTCTTCTTGAATTTCATATCTAAAGAATTTATAAAGCCTGCTGCACCATTATTTGACAGAAACTCTCTGCAAAGAATATCAGCCGCATCAGAATTTTTCATATGTTTATTTTCAGGACGGCTCATAATTTCATTTAGTTTTTCTTCGCAAAATATCTCTTTCAATCCGGGCGAATCTATTTTACTTATTACAACAGCGAGCGGAACATCAGAAGTCTGAGTATCTTTTATACCTGTAACACTTCTCAATTTTGCTATAAAAGCGTCAAGAATCAGGTTAACATCCGCATAACCTATACCAGCAGCATCTTCTGCACCGAGCAAACTCTTGTAATTATCACGAATTTCGGGTATTGAAAAAGGATCAACCATAAAGATCATTCCCTGAGAATATGTAAAGTGTTTTGGAAGTTCATATTCCTCATTTTTAGTAAATGTTTCTCCGGCTATGTCATATATATGAACAAGACGTGTAGGCTTTAATTTATCATGACTCACAAAAAAGCTGAAATCAATTGCACTTGTATTTGTACGTGTGTCCTTTTTCTGTGTCATGACTGTATTTCCCTGCATATATGACGAGTCAAAATTCTGATACATAACTTTTGTTTTTTCGTCGTAGAAACTTACTTTCATACCCTTGGAGGGAGCGACTTCATCAATGAATTTTTTAGAAAAAGCTGTAATAAAAGCTGTTTTTCCGACAGATCTTCCGCCTATAACAGGTATACAGAACGGGCGAGATTCTTTTTCATTAAGATATGTTACTCTTCCCTGTTTGAGACATTCAGGACATAAAGCTGTCAGATTTTTTCTGCCGTTAAAGCAGTTCGTAGGAAGCAGTCTGCCGCATTCACATTTTCTTTTCCATATACCGTATTTTCCCGGTGTAAGGTCGGTATGTCTTCTGCCGCAGTCACACTCATAAATAGGCGACATATAATGTGAATGACAAAATGAACAAGCAACCGATATTTTGTGTATTTTAAGATAAAGCCAGTCGATAAACCAGACTACGGAAAACATGATATAAACCGGAACAATGCAGAGAACAAGCACAACAACTATAAAAATACTTATAATTATGGAAAATATTGAACCGAATGTCATTATTGACAATGCTCTCGAGAAGTTGAAAAGACCGTTTACCGACATCAATCCTGACGCAACATATTCTTCATAGTACTCTTCCGCATCCTCGGCATTTTTCTCCCACATAAGTTTTATCGACTTTTTTACGTCACTGTATCCGGGCCCGAAGAAATAACTCAATCGAGCCGGCTGAGCCTCTTTTTTAACTAACATTTTTTCACCCACTAATTATAATTACAAAAAGCAACGGATATCCGAATATCATGCACGGAATCAAATCTGAGTAACTATATTTATCACTTTTTCTTGAATTTCTTAAAAATATTCTGAACAAAATTCAATACAGGATTTCTGCGTCCGACTTCTTCTTTTATTTTCTCCCAATTTTCTTTTATTTCAGCATTTCGGTTTTTCGCCTTGCTGTCCTCATAGATCTGATTGATAGCACTGTCCAGAATTTCAAGCTTGCTCTTACTCAATTCACAAAGACCGTCACAAATAAATTTTTCACTTTCATCATTCAGATATCTTGATAACACCGGAAACATAAAGTTTGCAAGATACGGAATCTTGTTATCGTCCTTTTTAGCATCTTGTATAAAAAGATCGTAGCAATACTCCAACAAAACATTTTTCTGATAGTTTCTCATATCGTAAAGAGAGAAAATTCTCTCGATACTGCATTTTTTTCTGCAAAGTGCATAAACTTTCGGCTTTATCCATGACAAATAATCTTCTTCTTCTTCATTATTGCATCTGTTGAGCGGCGCTTTGTTACCTGACAGCAATGTATTCATACGTTCGGTGAAATCTTTCGCATTCTCGCCATCTTTAAACTCCATATCATAGGCAACCAATAACAAATAAACTTTTCCGTCAACGTCTCCGGAATTATATTTCATCTGATATCCATAAATTTTCTCAGTCAAACCCCTGTTATCACTTGCAGAGTATGGTATATAATTGAGAAGATTAGAAACAAGATCGTTATTGAAATCCATTTTCAGATTATACTTCAATATTGTTTCAAAAAACTTTTTAAGATATACGAAACTCTCATCATTATGAATTGAACAAAGTTTTTCATAATAAATTCTGAAAACATTTTCCGTATAATTATTTGCATAGTCTCCATTCTTACATATAGCGTCATTAAAATTGCGGATATAAACATTATAACTTTCTTTTGCAGAATTGCTTTTATTGATGAGGAACTTATACAATTCAAATATCTCATTAATACGTCCGTTATAAACAAGGAATTTATTAACTTCTTTAAGACTTTCAATGTGCTTGTCGGAAATAATCTGAAATACGTAATTCCATATACTGCTAATTAATTCTGCCGAGTCAGTGAAATCATTAGCCATACCTTCAAGATTCAGCAGCATATTAAGCAAATCTTCGATATCGTCACTGTAACTTTTGAGGATATATTTGATAAGTTCCTGACCATTTTCCAGACTGATATTAAACGCTGCTGAAACGATTGCATAATAAGCCTGTCCGTATCTTGTCTGTATAAATTCTTCTGCCAAAGAAACATTATCTTTTTTCAAAGCTTTTTCAGTCATGTCACAAAGCTTTTCGAGTTTATCATAATTTCTGCATTCAAATATAACATTTCTCAGATACGGAAGATATGTATCATTGAATATTTGCAAATAAACATCTATTCTTATATTTTTTGAAACACCAACAGTGTCATTATAAAAATTATCAAGTTCGGCAAAACTTACGTTATTATTTTGAATATCAGCCAAAAATCTTCCTATAATATTCTGACACAAAACATTTCCGTATTTCTCGTCAATAATAACATCGGAATTGCATACATATCTGAGCAGAAGAACAAACAGGTTTTTATCACATTCTGCAAGTTCATTATAGGAAAGAATGAAATTTATCATTCTTGTCTTTTCCTGCGGCAACGCATAATGATCGGAGAAATCAAGAGCTCTTGTCATCTGAGCAACATCTGTATATTTAATACCGGCAGCAAAAAAATTGTAAAGGCAGTATGCATCATATATACTTTCGCTGACTTTATCAAGAGTATAGCCGTTTTTCAAAAAATCATGAAAAGCCATGAGACTTTGCTGAGGTCTTGTAAAACAAATTTTCATGAAATCGTAAAACTTGTCAGAATTGTCAAAAGAAGGATATTTATTTTTGAAAAAGTCAAATACGTATGAATTTTCTGCAAATTTCTCATATTTGTAATCTGTTCCGCATGGAAAAACGCCGCATATTTTTGCAGTATTCTTTTCGGAAGACGGGTCAAATACATAGCTGTTTATATTCACATCTTTGACATACTCAAGAGGAAATGCATATTCTACTGCCGCTGTCCATAACATAATATTTTCTTCGGAATCACATATAATTATCTTTTTGTTATCTTTTTGTGACAGAATAAACGCATGAAGAAGATTTTTGAATATCTCCATTCTTGCAGAATTTCGCAAAAACTCCGAAACTCTTTCAAAATTGATGACATTTCCAACAACAAGCTGAGGTTCAGGCAGATAGTCCGGTCTTTCCGGTCTGCTTACAAGGTCATTGTCGATAGTTTCCATGAGCGAACTGCTTTTGTAATATTCGCACGGATAGTGTTCTGTCTGCTCACCGTCGAGCCATACTATATGACTGAGAAAATTTCCCAATCTTCCATGAGCGCCCATATAGTCATGACCAAGATAACTCAGGCGAACAAATGCGTGTTGTCCGTTTTCAAACTTTTCATAAACAAATGCATGAGGCATTCTTGGAATTATCTCTTCATGCATAGGAAACATAGTTTCGGAAGGTGCTTGTCTCCAGCGATCCCAAAGCAATGAATTTATCTTTCTGCCGGTCGCATCGGTCTCATCTTCCGGATACAGACGTTCTACAAAAGAATCTCCATATTCCGGAACCATTACTTTGACCGTATCAGAATAAAGCGTAGGCTCACGGTATCCAAAGTATTTCTTCATATGTTCATATTCTTTTTCAGACGCTATTCCTTTATCATGTGAAAAAACATTCTGACCATCGTAAGCCGCATACATTCCTTTTTTGCAGGATGTATATATCAATTGATGCTTGCTCATAATTTTTCCTCCTGCCCATTCGGGTTAAATTTGTCTGTATAGATATGACAAAAAATCTTTTACACAAGTTTACCGCCGATTTTCATAAGCCAAAGAAGCGGGTCTTCTATCCTGTGGGGATGGGGAATATCAAATCTGTTACTGCTGGGGTTGTTATCAAGTCCCAAAGATGAAACCGCAAAGTAGGAATATGTACTATAGTTATTTTCGAGCAATGAAGTAAATGCTGTTGCGCCTTTATCCTGAAGCAATGTTTCGATCTCACGATTGACTGCAACTCTGTCCTCTTCAACAAACTTGCCCACCTTTACATGGGGACTTGCCTGTTTTACTCTTGAACCATCCGGAACAAGCGACTCAAAAGCATCATATTTTGAAAATACAGCCGCAACCGGAATATCAATCTTCTGATTAGCTTTTAATTTTTTATTGTTTCTTATTAGTTTAGAAACACGGATAATTATTTCATAAGCCGCACCCTCATATTCAGATACACCGCCGCTTGCTCTCATTACCCAATCCTTGTCAAGGCTGTTTACTACACCCTGAATATTCATCGGGTCAAGAAGGAAGATAATACCGGATGATTCACATATATATTTGTTTACGGTGCTCATATTGTCGTCATCTCTCAGATCTTCACCTGCGGTATCAAAAAATACGAATGTATAACATCTTACCTTTTTCTTTTTCGGATCCTGAAAGCGGTATTTGAAAATATAAGGCTTTGCAACAGCGTCATTAACTTCTGCTCTTTGTGAAAGAGGAAGCGCCTGACCCTGATATATCTTATCTGCAAAGTTTGTCATATAGCGTGTATAAGAATCTGCGAATCCTTCAAACGCGCCATGACTCATTCCCGGAGCAATACGGTTTATCATTTCATGTATCAGTACACCGACAAAATGGCTTTTTCCGGATGCACGTGAGCCGACTATTGATATTATACAGTCTTCATGGTCAAGCGTACTTTCCGGAAGTTCCTGATAACATTTAGGACAAACTTTTTTGAAAGTATTCTGCTTGCAGTCCGGACAAACAGCACTATCTTTATTTGGCGCAGCGAATACTTTATCATTTGACGCACCTGTTGCCTTACCTTTACATCTGTTGTTTGAACACTGAAATGCATATTTGTCAAATCTTTCAAAGCAATACGGGCATATATACTTTTCGTTTCCTAACCTTATTTCAGGTCCACGCTTTAAAAACTCGAACATAAAAAGTTCCTCCCATACATTTATGATATTTTATAATCTCCGCCGGACAACATCAATTCTGCTTGTTCAGCCATAGAGAGATCAACAATAAATGGTCTGATATTCATATCCTTATCTTTCGGTTCGGGAATATTTATTATCAGCTGATTAGCAGATTTTTTAAGTTTTATACTTCCGGCTTTGACCGTACCTTCCTGAATAGATTTTCCGCCGTTTCTGATGCCGAACAATACAAACACTCCGTCCTGATTCTGCTCCATTGGCAGAGCACGTATACGTCCGACAAAATCTATATCAGGCAATAAATCTATGCCTTTCTCAAAATCAATTACAATTTCGACTGATTTTGAAAAGAATACTCTTTTAGGATTTATTGAATATTTCACCTGCAATTTTCCTACATTATTGAAAATGGTAGTTGCAAGTGCAGAATTCGTTGTCAGATTTCCGTCCTTATATTCTGACGAAACACCTATATAGTATTTTTTAGCCTGTGCATTTGGCAGAACCAAAGCACCCTTTGACAAATACTCATTCATGTTTATATATCTCTTTAAGCAGTTTTTATCATCCGGTGAAACGGGCATACCGTCAAAACTGTAAAGAACATTGAACGCAGTTGCATTTTCGGGAACTTTTATATTAATGAAAATGCTGCCTGAGATTTCTCTGACTTTTATTATAGAAACAACACCGACTTTAGCCGTCTGTACTGCAATGCCGAATACAGCAGCACCCGATTCTACAGTAACAGCGGATATATATATTTTTTCTTTGCTGAAATGCTTGAAAGTTCCTTTAAACTGACCGGAATCTGCTGCACCAACTTTCGACTGGGATTGTAACATAACACGTGACATCTTTTTTTCTATATCAGCCAAAGGTACAACATCGCCCGACTTATAATTCGGAGCTGTTGGAGAACGATAAAAACGAACTTCTCCACGTCCGAAATGAGTCCAGTTTACTGAAAATTCGTCATCCTTTACAAACTGAACACTAAGCGTTTCAACAGGTTTCGGAGGCTGTACAGGAACACCGTTTATCTCTACACCGCCTGTTACACATTTTTTTCCGTTGATAAGGTACTCAACACTCAGTCGGAATTTGTACTCATTGCCATTTACAAGACCAGATACTACACAGCTGCTGTGATTATTATCAAGTACCTTGATTTCTTTTTGAGTTCCTTTGACATCAAGCATATAAACATGGATCTTTGTATTAGCCGGTGCTTTTTTCCAAAGCAGCTCCAATGATTTGTCGCCAACCGATACCGAAACACCACTCAACTCAAACAGATTTATCGCCGGTTCTCTTGAGATCAATCCGGTTTTTGAATATGTGCCCGCTTTTTCTGCATATACAGCATAATAGTATGCCGCACCGGCAGAAACATTTTTATCCGTAACACTGCACATACTTACAACTGCAACTTCTTCACCATCATTTACATTTGATGGGGATGAGTTGAGTTTTTTTATGACTTTATATCTTATGCCAACGCTTTTATCCCTTGGTGTCCAAGATATAATATTGACGTTATTTACACTGTCACAACTTACCTTGAGAAGCATAGGTGCATCAGGCGCAAAATTCTGGGCAATATATTCCTGTATACCGGGATAGTCTTTACAGATATTCAATGCATTATTGCAGCTGAGGATAGCTTCATCTTTGTTCAACTGACTTTTTGCTTTTTTGAAAAGAGTTTCTGCTTCCGATTTTGCATCTTTTATCTGTGTTTCTATAAAACTGTCAACGTAACTGAATGATCTTTTCAGAGCGGCATATGCTGCATCTGCGGCAAAAAATTTCTTTTCACTTATCAGCAGCTTCAAATTTTTGAGTTCTCTGCGAAAACCCTCGCCGACTTTTTTTATATCACGTCTGAGAGCCTCTATTTTCGGATTTTCTTTCCATGCTGACTCGGCCTGATTCAAATGAAGTTCTGCCGCATCTACATTCATTTTGTCAAGTTCGGCTCGTGCGATATCGCAAAGCTGATTTGACCTTTGTATATTTTTCATGTCAAATCCGCAGTTACAGAACTCTGCATCTACAGGATTTTTCTTGCCGCACTTAGGACACTTTATTTCAAGCGGTAATCCGCAGTGAGAACAAACTGACCTCGACGCATCGTTTCTGAAACCGCAAAGACACTTTTTAGTAGGCTTTTCATCTTTGCTGCCCTGTGAATACTTTATTTTTTCCATCTCGCAGAAAGAAACAACAATAGATTCCGCAAGATCGGCATCTCTGTACAATTCTGTCAGCTGGTCAATATAATTTCGTGCCTGATTCCAAACTATACTGTTATTTGCAATAGCAGCTATTTTTTTCAGTCTGTCAAGAACCTGTTTGCACGAAATGTAAATAAGATATTCGTCATATCCCTTTTTGGATGTTTCATTATTGAACGCAATTTCACACTGTCCGCAAAGGCTCTTTCCGGCTGAATCCACCTGATTATTATGGATAAATTCCTTTCGCTTCTCAATAGCTTTAGCTTTCAGTGTAGCAGCATCCACCCTGTCTGCCTTGGTATCACTTCCATAGAGAAAATCATAAAGATTTTTCTTGCCTACTATATCAAGCAGTTTTGGAAGTGACAGATAGGATTTTGCAGATTCGGGTGCTTTCTTATAATATTTGTCATATATTTCATTAAAATCAAACTTTGGAGCAGATTCTTTAATTATAGGAATTTTCAGCGCTTTAGCACGTTTTTTTACAATATCTTCGGTCGATTTAAGATTTTTAACGATATTTGCAACTTCCGTTTCGGTGATATTACCTTTCAATCCGATATCGCTCAGCATTTCGTCAACTTCACCGTAAACGATCTCACACGCTTCTTTCGCAAGCTGTTTCCTTATGTTGTTTTCCCCGAGCATTTCTTTCTGCATACGGGGAATAGCATCTCTCCATGCACAATACTGTTTTCCTCGTTGAAAACTATTTGCATTTTTGTTCCAGAAGTCCTTTTTTTCCGTAATTCTGCTGCTTATTATTTTTTCGTTCTCCACCGGCGGGTCAAACTCCAGCTCAAGAACTATATACCAGTTTTCCGTCTTCAAACGTGGCATTTTCTCATCCCCTACCTAAACAAAGATATTTTTATATTTTAAGCTTTCCGCTGCCGCCGATCTCCTGCGCAATTTTGGTAAATGATGTTGAAAGTTCGTTAAGATTTGTAAGCGTTGCAAAGTCATCTGCTGATGCTATCTTTCGTAAAAATTCTTCATCAGCAGTACCAAATCCCAGCGCAATAACCTCAATTCCATATTTATGACATCTTTTAGCTTCACTTATTGCTTTATCCTGATAACTCCACACACCATCTGTAAGCACCACAAGATATTTAATATCTGCTTTGCTTTTTTTGAAATATTCATATCCTTCTGTAAACGGCTGATCCGAATTACCTCCGCCAACCGCCAAAGACTCGACTTCCTGTATACATTTTTTTAGTTTTTTATAATCATCTGTAGGCACTGTCACCATCTTATGTCTGTCGGCAAATCCCATTAATCCTATTTTTACCTGATTAGGCTCCATCTGCTCCACAAAATCCAGCATAGCAGCAGTTGCCTTTACAATCGGCTTTCTTGCAGTGGGGTAAAACATACTTCCCGAAAGATCGACGCAAAGAATAACTTCTACATCGCCTGCAATGCCGCCCTTACTCTTCATATGTTCTCTTGGGTCAAGATCGGTCCAGCTCATATCATCGGGAACTTTTTCGCTTACAATCTTCAAAGATTTTTTTGTTTCTTTCTGTATTGCTGAAACCTCAATGATTCCGTTTGCAGTATAAGTATATTTAACTTCTATGTTAGCGGAAGAACCGGTTTTTTCTATGTTCTTTATAACATACAATCCGCTGATAGTATTATCAAGTGGGCGGGGATATTCTCCCTGTACAACATAAACTTCCATTTCGCTGAGTGCATTACGTGTACTCAACTGATAAGTTCTGCTTTCAGATGCCGGTATGGTGTGATTTTTCGGAATGATTATACTGTTGATATACTTATCGCCGGCTTTATTTTGGGATATCATGCCCATTGAGTGTGCTGTAACATCCTTAACCTTTTTTGCTCCGGCGATTGTCAGCATTTTCTCCTGCTTTTTACCTCTTAAAAGTCCTCCAAGAAAGCTCTGAGGTTCAGTATCAAGATTTGCACGAATTGCTGCTCCGAGTGCTACAGCTTCATCAACATTAACTCCGTGCAGCGGTTCTTTTCCGCTCATCTCCTTGATATAATTCTGTACCATCTTCATTCTTGTTGAACCGCCAACAAGAATTACACCGTCTATATCGCTCCAGTTCATTTTAACACTTTCAAAAAGTCTGTCAATAACACTCATAGTTGTGCCCATAAGGAAAGATGAACTTGATTCAAAAATAGACTGATCTATTTCAATTATCTCTTTTTTTCCGTCATAGTCTACAGGTATTTTGACCTTATACATTGAAGAAAGCTGTTTTTTTACAGTTTCAGCTTTTACCAGAATAGCATTTACCATTTCGGCATCATCCGAAAAACTTATTCCCGTTCTTTCTTCAAACTGCTCACAAATATACTGAGCTATACAGTCATCCCAATCTTTTCCGCCGAGTGCATGATCACCGTCACTTCCGATAACGTCGATTGAATCTTTATTGATTTTAGCAATAGTTACATCAAATGTTCCGCCGCCAAGGTCGTAAATCAGTATTGTCTGATCCGATGCAGTCTCATTCAGACCATATGCAAAAGCTGCCGCAGTAGGCTCATTTATAATTGCTATCACATTAATTCCTGCCATTTTAGCAGCTTCCATTGTTGCTTTTCTTTCTATATCGGTAAAATATGCCGGAACTGTAATTACTGCACTGTCTATTTTCTCACCGCTTACTTCTTCGGCTTCCTTTTTCAGATTTTTCAGCAGTATGGATGAAAAATCAGTAGCATTATATCTTTTGCCGTTTATTTCAAAAGAAAAGTCCTTGTTTCCCATATTTCTCTTGAAAAAGGCAATGGCATTTTCTTCGCCGCACTCCTGCATTTCTTTTGCTGCCTTACCATACAGAATACTTCCGTTATCGCCTACATAAATTACTGACGGAGTAGTAGATTCACCATACTTATTTTTTATAATTTCCGCTCTTCCGGTAGAAGGCGATATCCTTGCGACTGCACTAAAAGTCGTGCCCAAATCAATTCCTACTTTTATTCCCATATCAATATTACTCAAAGAACCTAAAAGCAAAAAGCACCGTACATTTTCGTGTACACTATCGTTCTTCACTTTCAACATATTGCAAGTTCTTCTGTAACATACTCCTCTCTTTTAATGCGCTGCAATATACGCTTTTCTTATTTTCCGTATTCTGCGGTATTTTTCACATAACAGATATGTCACTATTTGTGAATAAAGCAATCCCTGACATCATGAAATTGCTTTATTCACAAATAATTCAATATTACACCGACAAATCAGATTCGCCGGTGTAATACTAAACACAAAATTTTAATTTACTGTTATTCCATAATTCTTACTTTGCTTGAAGTCTTCTTTATTTCCTCTACCTTCTCCTGAGACATAACGCCTGTAGCCTGAAGTGTTGCAGAAATATCTTTTCCTCCAACAGGATCTCTGCCGGTAATAATGAGAATACCTTCATTGTTAAGAGTAAATGTAACCTCTATCGGAGAATATGCCGGAAGATTGCCCGGAAGTTCCAATACAGCATTTCCAAGCAGGAATTCCTCGTCAATGTCATAATATTCATCTGCGAATACAGACTCATAAACTTTCAGATCTACACTATCCTGATTTGCTTCTGCTGTTCCGAACGTCTTTGTAACTGTAACTTCTCCGGATTCAGGAATTTTAGTATCCTTGAAAATCATATTTCTACATCTTGATTCTTCGTTCTCATCAAGGACTTCAAGTGCATAACTCTTTGTTGTGATGTATTCAAACTTCATTGGAGGCAATACAGGTTCTTCTTCGACACTCTTTTTTGCTCCGCCGAGAGTATCACCCTTGCTTAATGAAACAGGTGCAGAACACTTCATGAGAGCATAAAGAGCTGCGCCCTTTGCAACAGCAAAGTCAGGGTCTGTCAATTTTGAATTTATTCCGTATTTTGCATCAACCGCTCTCTTTACCTGCGGCATCTTACTTGAACCGCCTACAAGCAGTATCTCATCAATAGTATCATAGCCCTTTTCTTTTGCAATCTGAATACAGTTATCGGTAAGTACAAGAGTTTGATTCAGAAGAGATTCTGTTATCTGCTCGAACGTATCTCTTTCAACAACAACAGAACTTCTGCACGAACCTGCCTGTATCGCAACACGGGCAGTACTTGCCTCTGTAAGAGTTTTCTTAGCTTTTTCGGTTTTAAGACGAAGATCCTGCTCTTCATATGCATCGAAATCCTCTCCAAAACCTGTAGCTGCTGCAAATTCCTGTGCTATATAGGCCATCAATTCAGCATCCCAGTTCTTACCGCCAAGGTCATGATTACCATCAGAACAAATCATTGATATCTTGCCGGGTTCTATTCGCATAATAGTTACATCGAAAGTACCGCCGCCAAGGTCATAAACCATAACAGTCTGGGTCTTGTCTGAATTTGTAACACCGTATGATATTGCTGCCGCTGTAGGCTCGTTTATAATCTCAAGCACGTTGAGTCCTGCAATAATACCGGCATTTTTGGTTGCTTCTTTTTCGAGTGTGCCGAAATATGCCGGACAGGTAATAACAACATTATGAACCTCTTCATTTGTCAATGTAGCTGCATCTTCCGTAACCTTTCTGAGGATGTAGCTTGAAACTTCTTCAGGACTTTTTCTTTCGCCGTTGTAAGTTATCGCACAATCAGTACGACCCATCAATGTCTTTACAAGGCTTACTGTATTGTCCGGATCGACAACCGCATTTTCTTTCGCAGCAGAGCCTACCATAACCATAGTGGGATCTGCGAAGTTAACGACAGAAGGAGTCGTGAACTCACTTTCTTTGTTCTGGATAACCTTTGCCTCACCATTTTCATCGACTGTAGCAATACATGAATAGGTAGTTCCAAGGTCAATACCATAAACTTTTTCACTCATTTTAAATTACCTCCGATTTTATAAATTAACCTTTCGGTTGTGTATAAAAGTATGCTGCTACTTTTGCCGGTGAAATTACTCTTCCATTCAAAACATATCCATCAGAAAAAATTGTTTCTATAATACCGTGAAGTTCCTTATCATCTGTAGGAATTTTCTTGATTATTCTCTGATTTCTCGGATTGAACTTTTCACCGACTTTTGTACTTATAATTTCTACCTCATTATTAAGAAGGATGTTTTCAAGATCCATTGCATAACTTTCAAAAGTATCGCAAGGCAAAAGTCCGGGATGATCTTTATTTTCACGATATAAAGCAGACATTCTCTTTATATTGTCAATTATGCTGATAATATCCAAGAAGAAGATATTAACAAGTTTGTCTTCGGCAGTTTTCTTGTACGCATCAAGTTTTGAATCTACCAATGCAATATCGGCGTTTTTTCTTCTCAAAGCTGCCAATGCTTCACTAAGCTCTTCTCTGAGAGCATCAATACTGTTTTTCACAGCATCAAGTTCGCTGATAGTTTCCTCATTTTCGTCTGTAACATCCAATGATTCCGCATCTGTCTGTTCCGGTTCAGCAGCCTGTGTTTCTTCGGAAATTACTTCCTCAGCCTGTTTCGGTTCAGCAGCTGGTGTTTCTTCGGAAATTACTT
>CACXGC010000170.1 GCA_902767155.1 uncultured Ruminococcus sp.
AACGGATTTATTGTTAAATTGTCATAAAATTAACGGGCAAATTCTACATAATGGCTATTGTCAAAAAGTTAAAATTATGTTATCATAGTTACGAATAGTATAATAGTTTCATTGGCGGATGCACTTGGATAACGATGACAAAAGTGTGTTTTTGTAAATTAATTGAAAGGTGTGATTCCGATGAATGAAAATTCAAACGAGACGGAACCGGTCTCCGTCTTCCACAAAATTGTTAAGACCCCCGGCAAAATTCGTAAAATTGTGGCTGTTGCATTCATTGCCGCTGCCATAGGCGGTATGATTCCTACAGCAAGTCTTAGTGTTGGCGCACAGGATGCAGTATATGCTAATACAACTGCTTGCCTGAATCTTAGAACCGGCGCAGGTACAAGTTACTCGGTTTCAAAGGTGTTGGACAAAAATGTTACAGTGACAGTTATAGATAAATCACTTGGCAACTGGATCAGAGTAAAGCTTAGTGATGGTACTGTTGGTTATTGTTCGGCTGATTATCTTGATATTATAACCGATGCCCAAACAGACACTTATCTGAATATCAGAAAAGGCGCAGGTTTGGAATATGGTATAATCAAGACCGTTGCACCTGGTGTGAAGCTTGATATTATCAAGTTTTGCGGTAAAAATTGGGCACAGGTTCAGCTTAGCGATGGAACAAAAGGCTATGTATGTACCGATTATCTGACGTATTTGTCGAATACCGCTACTAAAACTACAGTTTCCTCTAATGTTCAGGTTGGTCAGGAACCCCTGTCTGCGTCAAAGCCAACTACGAATACTGCAAGTATTTCGGACAAGATTACGATTTCGCTTACTTCTAAAACTCTTGGTATAGGTAAGAATGTAACGTTGACAGCCAAAGCAACTTCCGGAGGTGCAATCTCCTATACAAGTGCAAATAAAAATATCGCTACCGTAACATCAAAGGGTGTTGTTACAGCGGTAAAAACAGGCACAACAGTTATTACTGCTACAGATTCCAAAACAGGAAAGAAAGTGAGTTGCAGCATAAAAGTTGTGAAGGAAGGCTTGACATCTGTTAAGATAGCAGAAACTTCTAAAACTCTGACAGTCAACGATACTTATACCATAACTGCAGCAACTGTTCCGGCAAATGGCGAAGTGGAATATACTACTTCAAATAAAAACGTCGCAACAGTGACTGCTAAGGGTGTAGTTAAAGCTGTGGCTAAGGGTACAGCAAAAATAACTGTTGCAGATCCGGCAGGAACAGCAAAGGCAGTCCTGACGGTGACAGTAAAAGAACCTACAACTATAAAATTATCGGATTCCTCAGTAAGCATCAAGCTTGGAGCAAATTATACTATCAAAGCAACTACTTCCGACAACTCTTCGATTTCCTGGTCATCATCTGATACAAATGTCGCAGCGGTAAGAAAAGGCGTTGTAAGCGCATTAAGTCCGGGAACTGTTACAATTACCGCAAAAGATTCTACCGGAAAAATTTCCGCAAGCTGTAAAGTGACAGTAACATCACTGCCGTCAAGTGGTGTAAGCCTGTCAAGATACTCTGCAAAAACAACTGCCGGAAAAACAATCTATATCAAAGGTTATTCTTCCAGATATGCAGAGTGGGGTACAAGCAACAGCCTTATCGCAACAGTACGTGATGGCTTTATCTGTACAAAAGCTGCCGGAGAGGTTGCAATTACATATACGGATTATAACGGAAACAGAGCGGTATGTGTTGTGACCGTCAAAGAGGCGGATCCAATCAAATTTACATATTCTTCGCCTAACTCGGCTGTTCTGAATTCAAATGTAAAACTCGTCGCTATAACTGACAAGACGAGAACAGATGTGAAGTTTGTTGTCAATGCCAACGGTAAAAATGTCGTCGTAAAGGCAAGTGAGAAAAAGAGCGAGGGAGATACATATGTATGGACAGGTATTTACAGAACTACAGTTGCAGGTACACTGACATATAAGGCATATTCGTACAAGAACTCGGCATGGTCTACTTCAACAGACGGAGCAGCAGATATTTATGTTACTACAAAAACAGATCACAAGACTACAAGCCTTGAAAAGCTTCGTGCAAGCGATGACGTTATACGCTTTATCGGCGAAAAAGAGGGCTTCGTTTCCTCTATAACATATGATGAACTTGCAAATAATATTCCTACTCTCGGACACGGATACGTTGTTTGGGAAGGTGACTGCTTCTATGATAACCTTACAAGAAGTGAGGCTTATGCGCTGCTCGTGAGTGCTGTCAATAAAGAAGTGTACGCAAGAAAAGTAAACGAGGTACTTCTGAACAACAATGTAAGATTTAATCAGCAGCAGTTTGATGCTCTTGTTTCGTTCTCCTACAATCTGGGAACAGGCTGGACTTCGTCTTCTGACCTGAAAAATATACTCCTCAATTCGTATGGTCCGGTTTCCGACGGGTCAACAGTTACAGGTTACGTAAACTCGAATTGCGGTCTGAACCTGAGAAAGAGTTACACAACAAACTCCGACGTTATACGTGTACTGAACGATGGAGAAAGAGTTACCCTTGTGAGCACAACAAAGTATAACAGCGTATGGTACAAGGTTAAAACTTCTGACGGAACAGTCGGTTATTGCAGCGGTACTTATCTAACACTCAGTTCGTCAGGCAAAACAGAAAGAGATCTTAACTATGTAAATAAGAACTCTCTTATAAATGAGCTTTTAGCTTATCACCATGCCTGCGGTGTATGTTACTATGGTCTTCTTTACAGACGCTGTGATGAACTTGAAATGTTCCTTTACGGAGATTACGATTCGGATGGATATATGAATTATCATAATTTCCCGAGTCCGTATTGTCTGTCATTCTGATATAGTTCAAAAAGGGCGGCTTTGTGCCGCCCTATAATTTTTTTAATGAGGTGTTTGAAATGAACAGAAAGAAAATTGGTTTTATTGGCGCAGGAAATATGGCTACAGCTATAATCAAGGGCATTATCAGAAATGATGAGTCCTCAAAAGCTGACCTTTGTGTATTTGATACCGATCCTGAAAAAGTTGAGGCTATGAAAAAAATCGGTGTGGGTGCTGCTGAATCGGGTGAGGCTCTGACAGCTTCTTCAGACATAATAGTGCTCGCAGTAAAGCCGCAGTCTTATGACGCTGTATTGAGTGCACTCAAGCCGGCAGCAAATGAGTCAAAGGTTTTCGTTACGATTGCAGCAGGCATTTCTATTGCGTATGTAAGAAATGGTCTTGGCGTAAATTGCCCGATGGTAAGAGTGATGCCGAATACTCCGCTTTTGCTCGGAAAAGGTGCTACTGCAATGTGCCGCTCTGAAAATATCTCTGACGAGGATTTTGAAGAGGTACGCAAAATGTTTGCACTCTCCGGTATTGTAGAAGAATTGCCGGAAAGCCAGATGAATGCAATAATAGCTGTAAACGGCAGCAGTCCGGCATATATATATCTTTTTGCAAAAGCAATGGTTGACTATGCTGAATCAGTTGGAATTGATCCGGCTACGGCACTCGGACTTGTATGCAAAACACTTGAGGGAAGTGCAGAAATGCTTCGCAATAGTGGAGATACTCCCGAAAAGCTTATAGAAAAAGTATGCTCTAAAGGCGGTACAACTATCGAGGCAATGAATGTTCTTACAGGAAGCGGAGTTCCAGACATAATAATGAAAGCAATGGCAGCTTGTACAAAAAGGGCAGAGGAACTTGGTAAATAAGTACAATTAGTCTCCGTAACATATCTATTAATAGTCGGAAATGTTAATTTTTTGTCAAATTGTAGAATAAATCGTTTCTATTCCTTGACTTGAGAGGATTTTTGTCGTATAATCTATACAGTTAATCTAAATTTGTTGTTATGGAGGAATACACAATGATCTATTGCAAACATTGCGGTTCGCAAATGGATGAGTCCTTCAATCTTTGCCAGAATTGCGGCACAAGAAAAGGTCTCGGAGTATCTTTCTGTGATAAGTGCGGAGCAGTAAGACAGGTTGGCACTGCTTTCTGTCAGAATTGCGGTAATAAGCTGGAAGACCAGCAGGCTGTAGATCAGCCGGTACCAACACCGTATTCACAGCAGACACCGGCACAGCAATTTCAGAGTATGTCACAGATGAACAACTCACAGTATATGCCGCCGAAGAAGTTCTGTAGAAACTGTGGCAAACAGGTTATGAATACCGAAGTGGTATGCTCAGGCTGCGGTATCAAAGTGGGCGAGGGTCAGTCATTCTGCCAGCATTGCGGTGCAGCAGTTATACAGGGTGCAACAGTATGCTCAAGCTGCGGACAGAGCCTTGCGCCAGTTCTGGATCTCAACGCATTTTTCAGAGAGTTTCTTGATAACTTTGTAAATATTTTCAAAACAAATGATGTCAAGAACCTTTTGATAGACTTCGGCGTTTTCCTCGTTAGCTTTGTTACATTTATAATCTGTCTTGTTCCTTGTGTTGAAGTTTCTGCAGGAGCTGGATTTATTTCCTACAGCCAGTCAATGAGTGTGTTTGGAATGGATGGATTTTTAGGTTTCTTGTACTTGTTGGCATTCCTTATCTCAGTAGCACGTTTTGCACCGCCTGTTGATAAGTTTGTAAAGACAAATACAAATATTGGTAAGTTTTATATACTTGCACCGGCTGCTTGTATGATGGTAAGCCTTATCTTTGTTGTAATCAGTGTTATAAGAGGTGCTTCTTACGCATCTTCAACAACCAGTTCTTATGGTGTTACTGCAAGCTGCCACTTTACATTCGGCGGATGGCTTCTGTTGCTCCTGACTCTTGCGGGGGCTGCATCTGCTGCAATTTCTTACCTTAGAAAAGAAGGAAAGATCAATATCTGATGAAATTCTTCGTGACCGTCGTTTTTTTGCGGCGGTCTTTTTCATTTCAAACGGTTCTTTATGGAAGATGGGGAACATATAATTTATGAGATTAGTCTTTGTTCAGAGTTCTGACGGCTCTATGCTTAGCAATCGGCAACCCTGAGTGAAAAAAATTTTAAAATATTGCGTTTACCTCTTGATTTTTTATGAAAAAGGGTATACAATACATTTAGCACTCAAGGATAGAGAGTGCTAATTGATTTATTAATTATATTTTGCTTAAGGAGGCAATATATTATGACTATTAAACCTTTGCTTGACAGAGTTGTTGTCAAAGCCGAAGAGGCAGAAGAAACAACCAAAAGCGGAATTGTTCTTGCCGCTGCATCTCAGGAAAAACCTCAGTTCGCTACAGTAGTTGCTGTTGGCCCCGGTGGAATGGTTGACGGTAAGGAAGTTACTATGTACGTAAATGTCGGCGACAAGGTAATCACAAGCAAGTATTCCGGAACAGACGTAAAACTCGACGGCGAGGAATTTACTATCGTTCGTCAGTCTGATATTTTGGCAGTTGTAGAATAATGATATCAAATTGGAGGTAATTGATAATGGCTAAACAGATCGTATACGGTGAGGACGCAAGAAAAGCTTTGCTGAGCGGTATAGACCAGCTTGCTGATACAGTTAAAATCACTCTTGGTCCTAAGGGCAGAAATGTAGTTCTTGATAAGAAATTCGGCGCACCGCTTATCACAAATGACGGCGTGACTATCGCAAAGGAAATCGAACTCGATGATCCTTTTGAAAATATGGGCGCACAGCTTGTTAAGGATGTATCCATTAAGACAAATGATGTTGCCGGTGACGGTACTACAACAGCTACACTGCTTGCTCAGGCTCTTATCCGTGAGGGTATGAAGAATGTTACAGCAGGTGCAAACCCGATGATACTCAAAAAAGGTATCAGCAAGGCTGTAGATAAGGCTGTAGAAGCTTTGCAGGCAAATTCAAAGCCCGTAGAAGGCTCAAAAGATATAGCAAGAGTTGCAACTATCTCAGCAGCAGATGAGTTTATCGGCAACCTTATTGCAGAGGCTATGGATAAAGTGGGTAATGATGGTGTTATAACTGTCGAGGAATCAAAAACAGCTGAAACATACTCAGAAGTTGTTGAAGGTATGATGTTCGACAGAGGATATATCACTCCTTATATGTGTACTGACACAGATAAGATGGAGGCTGTTATCGACGATGCTTTCATACTTATAACAGATAAGAAGATTTCAAATATTCAGGATATTCTTCCTACCCTTGAGGAG
>CACXGC010000171.1 GCA_902767155.1 uncultured Ruminococcus sp.
TCAACTTCTCTGATTTGTGTATATGTACCCGTACGTTAGCGGGGCACTATCGCCTTCGGAGTGTCATATCAAACATGAGTAGATTTACTGTCGAAAATGGACACAGTGAACAAGGAATGGAACATAAAAGTTGATTTTATAACTTTTTATAAGTTTTCAGTAACGGTGTTTATGTTGTCTGAGAATATTGAAGAAAAAGAAAATCAGTCAGAATCCATTAAGTCTGATGAAGAAGATGAGTTTGGTCTTACAAGATTCCTTTTTGACTGGGCGAATGCATTGATTGTAGCATTGGTAGCTGTTGTTTTGTTGCTTACGTTTGTTTTTCGTCAGGTTACTGTCAGCGGTTCGTCTATGACTGATACTCTGCAAAGCGAGGACAGACTGATAATTACTAATTTTATGTATAAGCCGAAGTACGGTGATATAGTTGTTATAAGTCACGGCAATAACTACGACAGCCGTATCATAAAAAGAGTTATCGCTACAGAAGGACAGGCACTTTCAATTAATTACGATACAGGCGATGTAATTGTAGATGGTGTTATCCTTAATGAGCCATATATAAAGGGTAAGACCATTAGTGCAAAACATCCGACAGATATTCCCGAAAGAATTCCGACAGGATATGTTTTTGTAATGGGTGATAATCGTGAAGGTTCTCTCGACAGCCGCAGCGTCGAAATAGGTATAATACCGGTAGAAAATATTATCGGAAAGGCTGAATGGAGAATTTTCCCACTGGAATCTTTCGGAAGCGTTTACCAATAATCAAAGGGTGTGTAAAGATGGAAGAAATGAGATCAATACAGTGGTTTCCCGGACATATGACAAAAACAAGGCGAAAAATCGAGTCTCAGCTTAAACTTATAGATGCTGTTGCTGTTTTGCTGGATGCAAGAGTACCATATTCAAGCTGTAATCCGGATCTTCGCAGTATCATCAATAATAAGCCGAGAATTGTAGTATTGAATAAATGCGACATGGCTGATCCGGCAGAAACTAAAAAATGGCTCTCTCTTTTCCGTCAGAATAATATTGCTGCAATAGCTCTTGACTGTAAAACAGGCAAGGGCTTAAATGCTTTTATTCCGGCAGTCAAAAATGTACTCTCCGACAGAATAAAAGCATGGGAAGCAAAGGGAATGACGGGAAGAACTATAAAAGTGATGGTTGTTGGTATACCGAATGTGGGTAAATCATCATTTATTAATCGTATGACAAAGCAAAATCGTGCCAAAGTTGAAGATCGTCCCGGAGTCACAAGGGGTAATCAGTGGTATACAATTGGCAAGGGATTTGATCTGCTTGATACTCCGGGTGTGCTGTGGCCGAAATTTGATGACCCTTCTGTCGGAGAAAAGCTTGCATATATCGGTTCTGTGAAAGATGAAATACTTGATACCGAACATCTGAGCGGACGATTGCTTGAATATCTGAGAGATACTTATCCCTCACCGCTTTGTGAAAGATATAAGCTTGACAAAACGGAAGTTTCTTCAATGCAGGGATATGAGATTCTTGAAATGATAGGAAGAAAAAGAGGAATGTTGATTTCAGGCGGTGAAATTGATACAGAAAGAGCAGCAACAACAGTTCTGGATGAGTTCAGAAACGCCACACTTGGAAAACTTACCATTGATAAAGCGGAGGAACACAAAGATGTTAGAATATGAACAGCTGTATCAGTCGCAGGGATACAAGGCAATATGCGGAGTTGATGAGGCAGGCAGAGGTCCGCTGGCAGGACCTGTATTTGCCGCTGCGGTTATACTTCCGGAAGGACTTGAAATAGAGGGAGTTACAGATTCAAAAAAACTCAGCGAGAAAAAACGTGAGAAGCTTTTTGATATAATAACAGAAAAGGCGGTTGCATACTGCATTGCAAGTGCAAGCGTTGAGGAAATCGAAGAAATGAATATTCTTCAGGCAGATATGCTTGCAATGAAACGTGCAGTAGAAGGTCTTTCGGTAAAAGCAGATTTTGCTATGATAGACGGCAACAAATCACCGAAGTTGGATATACCTTCTGTTGCGATAGTAAAAGGAGACAGCAGCAGTGAATCAATTGCTGCGGCATCTATACTTGCAAAAGTCAGCAGAGACAGACTTATGCTTGAATTAGCCGAAACATATCCTGAGTATTCTTTTGAAAAACATAAGGGTTATGGAACGAAAATACACAGAGAAGCTATTCTTAAATACGGGCCTTGTGAGATACACAGGATGTCTTTCTTGAAGAAAATACTTGCGGGGAAGGAAAATGGAGAAAAAGACGAAAGCACAGAAAACGGGTGATTTTGGAGAAGAAGTTGCCGCATCTCTTATGCGCAAAAAAGGTTTTTCTATCGTCGAAAGGAATTATCGCAGCCGATACGGTGAAATTGACATAATCGCAAGCGATGAGCAGTATATTATTTTTGTAGAGGTAAAAACACGAAGTACCGGTGCTTTTGGTACACCTTCATTGTGGGTTGACAAGAGTAAGCAGAAAAAAATAACTAAAACGGCGTTTATTTATCTTGAATCGAACCAGTCAGATCTCCAGCCGAGGTTTGATGTTGTAGAAGTTATTTGTGATAATATAACCGGAGCGGTTGTTCACACGGAACATATAGAAAATGCATTTGATGTGAGTGCTGACTGAGTTTCAGCAGGCATTACGGATAATTTATATCGGGTGGCGTTTACTATGAAACTGTTTGATATGCATTGTGACACATTGTATCGTGCTTACACGGAAAACAGCACACTTTTTAACGATGATTTCCATATTTCTTTCAATAAGGCGATAAATATTTCGCCGTATATACAATGTCTTGCAGTATGGATTCCTGACGGATACAGGGGAGAGGCAGCATGGAAACTTTTCTGCGGATGTGTTGAAAAACTGAAACACCAGCTTGAAAACAGAAATATCCGCTGGTGCAGATCTTCGGAAGATATTCGCAAAACTTCGGAAGAAAAAGGCAAGGGGATAATTCTTACCGTTGAAAGCGGTGCAGTTCTTGGCGGCGATCTGTCGAAATTACAGACTATTTATGACATGGGTGTCCGTATGATGACACTTACATGGAACGGAAGAAATGAGATTGGTGACGGTATAGGTGAAACTTGTGACAGCGGTCTGACCGATTTCGGAAAACAATGTGTCAGAGAAATGGAAAGACTTGGAATTATAATAGATATTTCTCACGCCGGAGAAAAACTTTTCCGGGATGTTGCAGATATAACAACAAAGCCCTTTGTAGCCTCTCACTCAAATATCAGAAGTGTTACACCTCATAAAAGAAATCTTACAGATGAACAGTTCCGCTGCCTGATAAAGCGAAAAGGCATTGCAGGACTGAATTTTTGTGCGGATTTTTTGAATAAAAACAAGACAAATGCACAAATGTATGATATAATAAGACACGCCGAGATGTTTATTGATATCGGCGGCGAAAAAAATCTCGCAATGGGCGGAGATTTTGATGGTGCGGAAATTCCGCATGAAATGCATGGTATTGAAACTATGCCTGTCCTGTATGAAATGTTCCTTGAGCATTTCGGAAAGGATATTACAGACGCTATATTTTTCGGTAATGCTTTTCGTTTCTTTACGGAGAATCTGAGTTGAACCGATAGAATATAAACCAAAAATTTCGGGAAAGAAGGAAAAAATATGAATTACAACAGCACAAGAAACAAGGAAACCGTTGTCAGTGCCGCACAGGCGATTGCTCAGGGTATTTCCGAAGAAGGCGGTCTTTTTGTACCTCAGGAATTGCCAAAGTATAGCTTTGATGATATCAAGGCTCTTTGTCAAACTGACTACAGAGGAAGAGCAAAGAAAATAATGGGCGATTTTCTCAGCGATTTTACATCTGATGAAATCAGCGAAAGCGTAGATGCAGCATATACTGCCGAGAAATTCGGTTCTGATAATCCCTGCCCGATTTCTTACATCGAAAGCGGCGAAAAGAAAATGGCTTTGCTGGAGCTCTGGCACGGACCGACTTCTGCTTTTAAAGATATGGCTTTGCAGATACTTCCTCACTTGCTGACCAAATCTGTAAAGAAAACTTATGACGGCAAAGAAGCTGTTATTCTTGTTGCTACAAGCGGTGATACAGGCAAGGCAGCGCTCGAAGGCTTTAAGGACGTTGACGGAACAAAGATAATGGTATTCTACCCTCTGAACGGCGTTTCTCCAATGCAGAAAAGACAGATGGCTACTCAGAAGGGCGAAAACGTAAATGTTGTTGCTATCAAGGGTAATTTTGACGATGCGCAGACAGGTGTAAAGAAGATTTTTACAAATTCTGATATAAAAGAAAAACTTGCAGAGAATAATATGTTGTTCTCAAGTGCAAACTCTATAAACTGGGGTCGTCTTCTGCCGCAGATAGTTTACTATTTTTCAGCTTACTGCGATATGGTGAACGAGGGAAAAATAAATCTCGGTGACAAGATAAATGTAGCTGTTCCGACAGGAAATTTCGGAAATATTCTTGCATCTTTCTATGCTATGAATATGGGACTCCCGGTAAAGACATTTATCTGTGCATCAAATTCAAACAATGTTCTGACAGATTTTATACGCACAGGCACATATGACAAGAAAAGACAGTTCTATACAACTATTTCGCCGTCAATGGATATTCTCGTGTCAAGCAATCTTGAAAGACTGCTCTATCATCTTACAGGTGAGAACGCCGAAAAGGTAGCTGAAATGATGAAGGCTCTTAATACAGAGGGAGCTTATACAGTAGACACAGAAGTTAAAGCTAAGCTTGATAAATATTTCTGGGGCGGATGCTGTGACGATGAAAATACAGAAAAGACTATAGGCGAGCTTTATAAAAACGAAAACTATCTTGCAGATACTCATACGGCCGTTGCAGTTAACGTATACGATCAGTATGTACGTGAAACAGGCGATGTTACACCTGTTGTTATTGCATCGACTGCAAGCCCTTATAAATTCGCAAAAGCAGTTCTGACTTCTGTAAGTTCGGACAAACTTCCCGAAGATGAGTTTGCAATGGTTGATGCATTGTCGGCAAAGACAGGTACAAAGGTTCCTGCACCGCTTGCTGCTCTTAAAGATGCCGAAGAACGTTTCAGCTTCTTCTGTGAGGTTGACGAAATGCCGCAGACCGTACTCAACGGACTGAATATAGGCTGATATGGCAGTTTTTACTATTGCAGATCTTCATCTTTCATTTGGTGAAGACAAGCCTATGGATGTTTTTCCGGGCTGGCAGAACTATACCGACAGGATAAAACAAAATTGGCAGCATTTGATAACACCGGATGATACAGTTGTTATCGCAGGAGATATTTCTTGGGCTATGGATATAAAAAATACTGTTGAGGATTTCAGTTATATAAACAGCCTGAACGGTAAGAAGATAATTCTTAAAGGAAATCATGATTACTGGTGGACGACAAAGGGAAAAATGGATCGTTTTCTTGATGAAAACGGTTTTCATACTATGTCAATATTGCATAATAATTACTATGTTGCAGACGGATTGGCGCTTTGCGGTTCAAGAGGCTGGTTTTATGATGCAGAAACAGATGCTGATATGAAAGTTCTGCACCGTGAAGTCGGAAGACTTAGAATGTCGATAGAACCGGCTTTGAAGGACGGCTATGATCCAATCGTATTTCTTCATTATCCGCCGGTTTATAATGATATGGAATGTTCAGAAATAATGGACATTCTCAGAGAGTATAAGATAAAAAAATGCTTTTACGGGCATATTCACGGCGGCAATGCTGCCAAAAGAGCATTCAACGGCGAAATGTACGGAATACAGTTTCGTCTGATATCATGCGACTATCTTCGTTTCATGCCGCTTGCGGTTCTGTGATGAAAAATACAGAATTTGTCGCAGTATGGGGAATTTTTTTCTTGACTATCGGACGTTACTATATTATAATAGAAGAATAGTCTGTTTTATTGATTGCAGTTTTTCTGCGTGGGACGGTATTTCGTTGGGCACCTTAAAACAGACGGCGGTGTATCCGCAAAAATATAAAAGGAGCGTTTTGCTCTGCTATGGAGGAAAATAAAATGGCACTTAAATCATCAAACAAGGTTGAAACAAACCGCTACGAGCTTGTTATCGAAATCGACGGCGAAACTTTTATGAAAGCTGTCGAGGCTGTTTACAAAAGACAGTCAAAGAACATAACTCTTCCGGGTTTCCGTAAGGGAAAGGCTCCGAGAAGACTTATCGAGAAAGAGTATGGCGAGGGCGTATTCTATGAGGATGCTATAAAGGATCTTTATCCGGCAGCAGTTGAGAGTGCATCAGAAGAAGCAGGTCTTGTTATCGTAAGAGATAAAATTGACCTTGATGTTGAACAGGCAGATAAAGAAGCTCTTGTTCTTAAAGTTGTTGTTACTGTAGAACCGGAGGTTGCTATCAAGGATTATAAGGGTATTGCTTACAAGCCAACTAAACTCGAAGTGACAGCAGAAGATATTGATGAGGAAATCAAGAAGGTTCAGAAGAGAAACAGCCGTCTTGTAACTGTTGAAGATAGAGAAGCTCAGCTCGAAGATGTTGCAGTTATTGATTTTAAAGGACTTCTTGACGGTGAAGCTTTTGAAGGAGGCACAGCAGAAAATTATAGCCTTACACTTGGCAGCGGTTCATTTATCCCCGGTTTTGAAGATCAGGTAGTAGGCCATAAGGCTGGCGAAGAGTTCACAATTGACGTTACTTTCCCTGAAGATTATCAGGCAGATGAACTTAAAGGAAAAGCTGTACAGTTTGAAATCAAACTTCATGAAGTTAAAACTCACGAACTTCCGGAAGTTGACGATGATTTTGTAAAGGATGTCAGCGAATTTGATACAGTTGATGACTATAAGGCAGACCTTAAAGTTAAACTTGAGGAATCACGCAAAAAGGAAGCAGAGAATTCAAAGGAAAGCCAGATTTCTGAAAAACTTATCGAACTTCTTGAGGCAGATGTTCCTCAGGCAATGTATGACAATCAGCTCGATAGTATCATTGATGAATTTGCTTCAAATCTCAGCTCACAGGGTCTTGATCTCAACACATATATGCAGTACACAGGTCTGACAGAAGACAAACTTCGTGAAACTTATGCAAACAGAGCAGAAGCTCAGGTTAAACTCAGACTTGCGCTCAGAAAGATTGCTGAACTCGAAAATCTGAAAGCAAATGATGAGGATGTCGAAAATAAATACAATGAACTCGCTGAGAAATTCAAGGTCGATGTGAAGAGAATAAAGGCAGTATTCGGTAAGAGAGATATTGCCGGTGATATCGAATCAGAAAGAGCAATGAATTTTGTTAAGGAAAATGCTGTTGAACAGGCAGCAGACGCAGAATAATTTTTATGTTCATCGTCAGACTGTGTATAAGCAGTCTGACTGATGACTATCATTGAAGTGAACGAACGGAGGTAAAATTATGGCTTTAGTACCTTATGTTATTGAACAGACAAACAGGGGTGAACGCTCCTACGATATTTATTCCAGACTTCTGAACGACAGAATCATTATGCTTACAGAAGAAGTTAACAGCACAACAGCAAGCCTTGTTGTTGCACAGCTTTTGTTCCTTGAAGGTCAGGATTCTACAAAGGATATCAGCCTTTATATAAACAGTCCCGGTGGCTCTGTAACTGATGGTATGGCAATTTATGATACTATGCAGTATATCAAATGTGATGTATCTACTATTTGTATGGGTATGGCAGCAAGTATGGGCGCATTTCTCCTTGCAGCAGGTGCAAAAGGTAAGCGTTTTGCTCTCCCTAACAGTGATATTATGATACATCAGCCAAGCGGTGGTGCACAGGGTCAGGCTACTGACATAATGATTCATGCAGATCATATTATCAGAACTAAGAAAAAACTTAACGAAATTCTTGCTGAAAAAACAGGTCAGCCGTATGACGTTATCGCGAGAGATACAGAACGTGATAATTTTATGACTGCACAGCAGGCTCTTGAATATGGTTTGATTGATAAAGTTATAACAAAAAGATAAGTGATACGAAATAATTAAAAAATCTATGAAAGGAAAAGCTATTGTTTTTGGTAGCAGCTTCGTAAATGGCTAATAAGGATGACAGCAAAAGAACGATCTGCTGTTCTTTCTGCGGTATGCCGCAGGAAAATGCCGGTCGTCTGATACAGGGAGACGGCGGTGCGTTTATTTGTGATGAATGCGTCATGCGATGTGTGAATATGTTGAGGGGTGTCAACGGATTCGGCTATGATGATGAGGACGAGGATTATATGCCGGATTTTTCTAATCTTCCAAAGCCGATGCAGATAAAAACTTTGCTTGACGAGTATGTTATCGGTCAGGATGAGGCAAAGATCTCGCTTGCAGTATCAGTGTATAATCACTATAAAAGGATAAATTTCCATGACGAAAATGATGTTGCTTTGAATAAGAGCAATATACTTTTGTTGGGACCGAGTGGTGTGGGAAAAACACTGTTGGCTCAGACACTCGCAAGAATCCTTGATGTACCGTTTGCAATTGCAGATGCTACAACTCTTACCGAAGCAGGTTATGTGGGCGAAGATGTTGAAAATATACTGCTCCGTCTTATACAGGCAGCAGATTTTGATATTTCAAAAGCTGAGTGCGGTATTATCTACGTCGATGAAATAGACAAGATAGCAAGAAAATCTGAGAATCCGTCAATTACACGTGATGTAAGCGGTGAAGGTGTACAGCAAGCTCTTCTTAAAATACTTGAAGGAACAGTTTCAAATGTTCCGCCTACCGGGGGAAGAAAGCATCCACAGCAGGAGTTTATACAAATAGATACAACAAATATTCTGTTTATCTGCGGAGGAGCCTTCGATGGTCTGGAGAAAACTGTAGAAAAGAGAGTCGGTTCATCTGCACTTGGTTTCAATGCGGATATAAAATCAAAAACTGAACTTGACACTACAAGTTGGATGCAGGAAGTTATACCGCAGGATCTCGTAAAATTCGGACTTATTCCGGAACTTGTCGGCAGACTTCCGGTTATTACAGCACTGAATGGTCTTGATGAAGAGGCTTTGGTTCGTATTCTGAAAGAGCCCAAGGATTCTTTGGTAAAGCAGTATACAAAGCTTTTTGAAATTGATGATGTCGAGCTTGTTTTTGAAGATGAAGCATTGCTTGAAATCGCAAGAAAGGCTATCGAACGTCATACAGGCGCAAGAGGTTTGCGTTCCATTATGGAAGAATTGCTCAAGAATCTGATGTACGAAGCACCGTCGGATGATTCTATAAGTAAGATCATAATAACATCAGATGCTGTCAAGGGTCAGGGCGAACCTGTAGTGGAAAGATTGAAGGCAAAGCGCAGCAAGCCAAAAAAGGTTGCTGCTTCTAAAAAGAAAAATAGACGCAATCCGGCGTGAACAGAAAATTACGGAGCAGAAAGAAATTTCTGCTCTGATTTTTTACGGAGATGAATTTATGAAGTTTACGACATTATTGATGGATGCTGATGACACTATCTTTGATTTTCCGAAATGTGAGTACGCAGCTCTGAAAAATACATTGGAAACTTTCGGATTGAATTTTACGGATGAAGTTCATGAAAGTTTTTCTTCAATAAACAGCCGTTTGTGGAAAGAATTTGAAAATAACAGGATAACATGCGCTGATCTGAGAATACAGCGTTTCCGGGAACTTATCGAAAAATGTTTCAACGGTATGCAAAATGCCGATCAGCTTGCTTCTGAATATATCGACAGGCTTTCACAGCAGGCAATATTGATAGACGGAGCATATGATGCGTTGAAAATGCTGTCCGAATATTTCAGCATATACATAATTACAAATGGTCTGAAAAAAGTTCAGAGGGGACGTTTCGGCAAAACGGAAATAAGTCGTTTTATTAAAAAACTCTACATATCTGATGAAATGAACGTTCAGAAGCCGAGAAAAGAATTTTTTGATATGGTTCTGTCTGATATTGAAGAAAAAGACGGCAGGAGAGTTTTAGTAGTGGGCGATTCGCTGACATCGGATATGCAGGGCGGTAGAAACGCAGGAATTGCAACGTGTTTATATGACCCACATGATAAAGTTGCAATGCCTGAGGAAAGGTGCGACTATAAAATAAGAGATCTCAGAGAGATTATGATGATTTCATCGGAGGATAGAAAATGAATTTTACTGTACCGCAAGAACTTGACGGTATTACCGTACAGAATTTTCTGAGAAAATATTGTCAGGTGTCTGCACGTCTGCTGGCAAAACTTAAGCGTGTGGAAAACGGTATAACAAGCGGTGGAAAGCTTATCCGCAGCATTGATATACTACACTATGGTGACATAGTTGAATTGCTTTTGCCGGAAAATGAAAGTGAGATAATACCTGTTGAAATACCAATAGATGCTGTTTACGAGGACGATTTTGTGATAGTGTATAATAAACCCCCGTATATGCCTGTGCATCCGGTGAGAGAGCATCAACTGGATACACTTGCAAACGGTGCAGCGTTTTATGCATTGAAAAAGGGAGAAAATTTTGTATTTCATGCGGTAAACCGACTCGATAAAGATACATCCGGACTTGTATTGGCTGCAAAAAATTCGTATGCGGCGGCATTTCTGCCGGAAAATACAGAAAAGCGTTACATGGCACTGTGTGAAGGCATAGTAGAGGGAAGCGGCACGATTAATGCACCGCTTAGGCTTAAAGAAGGGCATACGATACAGAGAGAGATTGGTGAGGGCGGAGTAAATGCAGTTACGCATTACGAAGCTGTGCGACATTATAGCGGCAAATATACGTTGTTGAGTATTCAACTTGAAACTGGAAGAACACATCAGATAAGAGCACATTTTTCAGGAATAGGTCATCCGCTTGCCGGAGATGATATGTATGGCGGTAGTCGTGAACATTTTCCAAGGCAGTGTCTTCACTGTGCTGAAATAAGATTTGTACATCCGATAAGCCGGCAGACTGTAACTGTATGCAGGGAAACAGACTTTTTTGAAGAATATCATGAATAAAAGGGCAAAGGAGACTGTCATACAGGCAGCCTCCTTTGTCCGGAGAAAAAATTATGAAAAAGAGATAAGCAAAGTATAATTGGGTTTGGTGTGTTTGTGTTTGATATCACCAGTTGTCGCCGAAGAAACGTCTGAACAATTCATCATCATCAATTCCACCGGAATTTCTGTAATTTCTCTGAGTTTCGGAAGATTCTTCTTCTGTAGTTTCGTCAGGTCTTTCGCCGAGTGTTACATCAAGAACTTTTGTTTCACCATCACGTTCTACCGTGATTTTTACTTTATCACCGGATTTATGTTTTGCTATAATAGCGGTAAGCTCACTTGCTTCTGATATTTCCTTATCGTCAACCTTAGTTATAAGGTCATATATCTGTAATCCGGCTTTTTCGGCAGCTGAGTCTTTTCCTACAGCTGAAACATATACGCCCATCTTGTCAACACGGTACATGAACATTGCATTCTGGGTAGTGATGTCTACGAGGTTTACACCAAGGTATGCTCTGCCGGTAACACGACCGTTTACTTTGAGGTCGTTAAGAATGTCAATGATATCGTTTACAGGAATTGCAAAGCCGAGACCTTCTACTGATGTTCCGCTTGATGTCGATGAAGATTTGGCTACAACAAGACCGATAAGATTTCCCTTAGAGTCGAACAGACCGCCGCCGGAATTACCCGGATTGATAGCTGCATTTGTTTGGAGCAGATTCATCTTTTTGCCGTCTATTGTTATTTCTCTGTCGAGGGCACTTATAATACCGTCTGTTACAGTACCGCCAAGCTGTCCAAGAGGATTACCGATAGCGATTGCAGCCTGACCGACATTCAGCTTTGCGGAATCACCAAAAGTAGCGGTTGTAAGACCTTTTTCTTCGATTTTGAGCAAAGCAACATCAAGAGTTGCATCCTTTCCGATGAGCTGAGCCTTGTATGTTTTGGAATTTGTAAGTCTTACAGTAATGTTTGTAGCACCGTCTATAACATGGTTGTTTGTAAGAAGATAACCGTCTTCCGAAATAATTACTCCGCTTCCTGCTGCCTGAGAAATATACTGACCATAGAAACTATCATAAGTTGTAGTTTCTGTAGTTATCTCAACAACAGCATCTTTGACTTTGGCAGCGACTTCCTGAGTAGTAGTAGGAGTTATTTCAGTATCACTTGCCTGCTTGATAATCAATGATGAAGAATTATCTTTCTTTACGGAAGTAGAAGAAGTTTTTTCTTTGGCAGAAGATTCTTCTGTTATACTTGTCTGATTGTTGTTAAGCAGATAAGAGCCGAGAATTCCGCCGCCTGCGCCTATACCGAGTGTCAGAACCAAAGCGCATATAACAAGTGCAACTTTTTTGCCCTTGCCCTTCTTTTTTGTTTTTACCTGATGGTTGTACTGCTGAGGAGCGTTATAAGGGTCAGAATAAGGATTACTGTTTTGGTTCACGTTATTGTTATTCGGATATGCGTATGGGTTATAGGGCTGAAATCTGTTCTGCTGTGGTACGGCATTATTAGAAATAGGTTCTTCGGGTTCAGGAGCAAATCTGTTATTGTATTCGTTTTCTGTCTGGGACTGGGGCATACTTTCAGATTTTGTTACATCCGGTATCGGAGCAGTATCAGCATTTGCAAAGCTGTTTGAAGAGAAAATATTGTTCTGAGCTGCTTCCTGAGCGAATCCGTTATTTTCAAACTGAGTATTCTGTGTATCCTGTGTATTGTTCATTTTTTCAAATTCATTGTTTTCCATAATAAAATCCTCCGTTCATAAGGTTTGTTTTTTTCTTTGATGATGTTATTATAATACCTTTTGAAAAAAAGTGTGTCAACAAAAATTATATTTTTTTGAAACAATCTATTAATCTAATCTTAAAAAAATTTAACCTAAATGGGCAAGAAGTCCCCCGCCTCTAAGGCGGTGGGATGAATTGCCCATCAGCCGTAAGGCTGACTTATTATTTGTTGACATAAAAAATAAAGGTTGACATAAAAAATAAAGAATGTTATAATAAATGCAGATAA
>CACXGC010000172.1 GCA_902767155.1 uncultured Ruminococcus sp.
TAGCTCGTTGATACTGTATGGGTTACCATACTTGAGCGAGAAGCCCCCGCCTCTAAGCGTTAGCGTAGGCGGCGGGAGTATGTCACAAATATCGCTGAATAAATATGGTCAAAGTGACCAATAATAAGCTGATGGGGGTTACAATATGAGCTTTACAATTATTGGAACAGGAAAGGCTGTTCCGGCATATGTTATGCCGAATGACGCTCTTTCAACAATGGTTGAAACAAATGATGAATGGATTCGTACAAGAACCGGTATTGAAGAACGCCATATATGCAAAAACGAAACAATAACACAGCTTTGTGTTGAAGCTGCAAATAATGCTCTCGAAAATGCAGGAGTAAAGCCGGAAGAGCTTGATCTTATAATATGTTCGACAATGCGTGGAGAAAATATTACTCCCTCTCAGGGATGTATGATACAGAAAGAAATCGGCGCAAAGTGTCCGGCATTCGATGTCAATGCTGCTTGTTCCGGTTTTATTTATGCTATGGATATTGCAGCCGGATATTTTGAAAGAAAAAGAGTTAAGAGAGTACTTATCGTTTCTATGGATAACCTTTCTAATATAGTTGACTGGACAGACCGCTCAACCTGCGTTCTTTTCGGAGACGGAGGTGCTGCTGCTGTACTTGGAGAAGGTAATGACCTTCTGTCAATACACCTCACAGCTGTTGGAAACGATGCTGCTATAAGAATTCCCCACGGAACAAATTCTTCACCTTTCTATGAGCATGAGGAAGAAAAAGCTGTACTTCATATGGCAGGAAACGATGTGTATAAATTTGCAACTGCCGCTATGGCTAACGGTATAAAGAAGGCAGTTGAAGATGCCGGTTTGCAGCAGAGTGACGTTGACTGTGTTATACCTCATCAGGCTAATATACGTATAATAAATACAGCTGCAAAAAATCTTGATATTCCGAGAGAAAAATTCTTCTGCAATGTTCAGCACTACGGCAATACATCTTCAGGCAGCGTACCGATTGCTCTTGACGAGGCAAACCGCAGCGGTATTCTGAAAAAAGGTGACATAATCGCTATGTGTGCTTTCGGAGGCGGTCTGACAACAGGAAGCTGCATAATACGCTGGAATAAAGACTGATATGGAAAATTTGCTGACAGGAGGTTTATAAATATGGGTAAGACAGTATTTGTGTTTTCCGGACAGGGTGCACAGTATCCAGGAATGGGAAAATCACTTTATGAAAATTCTGCTGCTGCAAAAGCAGTTTTTGATATGGCGGAATCTATCCGTCCGGGTACTGTAAAACAGTGCTTTGATGGTACAAAAGAGGAATTGGCAGTAACAATAAATACTCAGCCATGTGTTTTTGCGGTTGATCTTGCAGCAGCAGCAGCAGTTGCTGAAAAAGGAATAAAGCCTGATTACGTTGCCGGCTTTTCTCTTGGAGAGATTGCAGCATTGGCATTTTCCGGAATATTATCATATGAGGATGCTTTCCGTCTCGTTTGTAAGAGAGCTGAATATATGGACGAGGCCGCAAAGTCAACGAAAGGCGCAATGGCGGCAGTAATGAAACTTACACCGCAGAAAGTTGAAGAAATATGTTCAGGATTTAACAAAGCATATCCTGTAAATTATAACAGTCCTGCCCAGACAGTAGTTGCAGCGGCTGAAGAAGAAATTGATGCATTGTGCGCAAAAGTGAAGGAAGAAAAAGGTAAGGCTATAAAGCTTGCAGTAAGCGGGGCTTTTCATTCTCCGTTCATGAAAGAGGCATCGGAAAAGCTTGCGGAATATATGCAGAGTGTCACGTTCTCAGAGCCTGAAATACCTGTCTATGCGAATTATACTGCACAGCCGTATGAAGGCGATTATAAAGCATTGGCAGCCGCACAGGTACAGAACCCTGTAAGATGGCAGACAACGATAGAAAATTTGATAAATGAAGGCGCAGACCGTTTTATAGAGGTCGGTGCAGGCAAAACTCTCACCGGACTTATAAAAAAGATAAATCCGGATGTCACAACAATTAATGTAGAAGATAAGGAGGGACTTGACGCACTTAATTAAGCGTCGGGGGACAGCTATGTTTGAATTAACAGGAAAAACAGCGGTTATAACGGGAGCTTCAAGAGGTATCGGCAAGGCAATTGCAGTTAAATTTGCAAGTCAGGGAGCAAATATTGCTTTTCTTCACTATATGGATGAAGAAAATGCTGTTGCTACGGAAAAGGAACTTAATGAAATGGGTATCAAGGCTAAAGGCTATGAGTGCAATGTTGCAGACTTTGAAGCATCAAAGGCAGCAGTTGAACAGATTCTCGAAGATTTTGGAGAGTTCCACATTCTTGTCAATAATGCCGGAATAACAAGAGATATGCTGCTGCTGAAAATGGGTGAATCTGATTTTGATGCTGTTATCAGTGTAAATCTGAAAGGTGCTTTCAATATGTCAAAGCACGTTTATCAGCATTTCATGAAAAAAAGAAGAGGAAGAATAATAAATATTTCCTCTATTGTCGGTCTGACAGGCAATGCAGGACAGGTCAATTATTCATCAGCTAAGGCGGGCATGATAGGTATGACAAAATCTATTGCCAAGGAACTCGGCTCACGTAATGTAACTGTCAACGCTATTGCTCCGGGATTTATCAAAACCGACATGACAGATAAAATGACAGAAAAGGCAAGAGAAGCTGCTCTTGAAGCAGTTCCGATGAAAAGAATGGGTCAGGTGGAAGATATTGCAAATACAGCATTGTTCCTTGCATCTGATGAAGCGTCTTATATTACCGGCGAAGTTATCCGTATAGACGGCGGACTTGCTATGTAACGAAAAATAAAACGTCATACACTCTTCAGAAAGGAAATTGCGTGAAATGAACAGAGTAGTAATTACAGGTATAGGTGCTGTTACACCTATCGGAAATGATGCCGGTACAACGTGGGAATCAATGAAAAACGGTGTTTGCGGTATCGGAAAGATAACAAGATTCGATCTCGAAGGAATGAAGGCAACACTCGCCGCTGAAGTAAAGGATTTTGACCCGACTTTATACATCGACAAAAGAGATGTAAGAAAAACAGAACTGTTCTGTCAGTATGCTCTTGCAGCAGCAACTCAGGCTGTGAACGACAGCGGAATAGAGGGAAATGTAGAACAGGAGCGTTTTGGAGTTTATGTGGGTTCCGGTGTCGGCGGTATGACAACTTTTTATGAGCAAAGCGTAAATGTTTATACAAACAAGAATGTGTCGCCATTTTTCATTCCAATGATGATTTGCAATATGGCAGCAGGCAGTGTTGCGATACGTTTCAAGGCAAAAGGTCCGTGTCTTCCTGTTGTGACAGCTTGTTCAACATCTACCCATGCCATCGGTGAAGCTTTTCATGCTATCAAATATGGTCTTGCAGATGCTATTATTGCCGGCGGTGCTGAGGCGACAATAACAAAGCTTGCTGTGAAAGGTTTTACAAGCTGCAAAGCGCTTACTCTTTCCGAAGACCCTAATAGAGCATCGATACCTTTCGATAAGGAAAGATCAGGCTTTGTAATGGGCGAAGGTTCAGGAATGGTTATTCTTGAAGAATATGAACACGCAAAGGCGAGAGGTGCTAAAATCTATGCCGAAATCGTTGGTTACGGAAATACCTGTGATGCACATCATGTTACAGCTCCTGATCCTGAAGGCGTGGGCGCAGCTAACTGTGTGAAAATTGCCCTTGAAGAAGCAGGCTATCAGGGCAGTGAAGAAATTTATATCAATGCTCACGGCACTTCTACAAGTCTTAATGATTCGGGCGAGACAAAAGCATTCAAGAGAGTTCTCGGAGAAAAAGCCTACAAGGCTCATATAAGTTCTACAAAATCAATGACAGGTCATATGCTTGGCGCAACAGGTGCTGTTGAGGCTATTGCAGCATCTCTTGCACTCAGAGACGGTATAATTCCACCGACAATCGGCTATCAGGTTCCAGATCCGGAATGTGATCTTGATTACACGCCTAATAAAGCAGTGAAAGCAGATGTTGATCTTGCCCTTTCAACGACATTCGGTTTTGGCGGACATAATGCTTGTATCGCTTTACGAAAGATATAAATTATCCACATTACAGAGGTGATAGCAATGTACAGCGTTAATGAGATAAAGGAGCTGCTTGAAGCGTTTGATGATTCCAAAGCAACTTCTCTTGATATACAGTTGAACGAAAATGAATATATAAGCATACGACAAAAGACAGCAAAGCCTGCCAAATCAGCAGAATGTGTTACAGCAGTACAAACTGTGCCCGAGCCGGTACAGATTATTCAGGAAGAAAAAGCTGAGCCGAAAAAATCAGGCACTCCGATAGAATCTCCGATGGTAGGTGTATTTTATGCAGCACCTTCTCCGGACAGTGAACCGTATGTTACTGTCGGAACGTCTGTCAGAAAAGGTGACGTGCTTTGCCTGATCGAAGCAATGAAACTTATGAACGAAGTAACGGCAGAGAAAAGCGGCATTATAACAGAAGTCTGTGCAGAAAACGGACAGGTTGTTGAGTACGGTCAGCCGCTCTTTATGATAAACTAATAAAGCAGGTGCGATTATGAATAAAGAAGAAATCATGCAGGTAATCCCGCACAGAAATTCTATGCTGCTGATTGATGAGGCAACAAAAACAGGTGAAACAACTTGCGAAGGAAAAAAATATATCAAGGGCGATGAGTGGTTTCTTGACGGACATTTTCCCGGAAATCCTGTTGTGCCCGGAGTTATCTTGTGTGAAATGATGGCGCAGGCAAGCGCAGTTATCATTTCGGATGTTTCAGCCGCAAGTACACCGTACTTTACAGGTATCGAAAAGGCTAAATTCAGAAATAAGGTTCTCCCCGGTGATACACTTGAAATCAAATGTGAACTGACAGATCAGAAACGTAATTTCTACTTTGTCAAGGGTAAGGGATATGTAAATGGCAAGCTTAGTGTTTCGGCAGAATTTTCGTTTGCACTTGTTCCGAGAGAAAGTGAAAAAACAACCGAATAATCGGTATGTTAATGATTTCCATTTTTGACGGGAGGAAAAACAAGTGTTTTCAAAAATACTGATTGCAAACAGAGGGGAAATTGCGGTAAGAATAATACGTGCCTGCCGTGAAATGGGCATAGCAACAGTTGCTGTATATTCACAGGCAGACAAGGATGCTCTCCATGTGACAATGGCGGATGAAAGCTATTGTATCGGCGGACCGCTTGTGGCAGACAGCTATCTGAATATGGCGGCAATACTTGAAGTGGCTGTCGTATCAGGCGCACAGGCAATACATCCGGGTTACGGACTTCTTTCCGAAAATGCAAAGTTTGTTGCTTTGTGCAAGAAATGTAATGTTGAATTTATCGGTCCGAGTGCCGAAATGATTGAAAAACTTGGTGACAAGGACGCTGCACGTCGTACAATGAAAGCAGCAGGCGTTCCTGTAACACCCGGAACAGATATAATTGATGATATAAACGAGGCAAGAGAAAAAGCTGTTGAAATTGGATTTCCACTGCTTGTAAAAGCAAGATCCGGCGGCGGCGGCAGAGGTATACGCCGTGTGAATAGCATAGAGGAGTTTGACAATGCTTTTCTTGCAGCTAAAGCCGAAGCACAAGGGGCTTTTGGTGACGGTGCTGTTTATATGGAAAAATTTCTTTCGCCCGTAAAACACGTTGAAATGCAGCTGCTTTGCGATAAATACGGAAATGTTGTTTGTCTCGGCGAAAGAGAATGTTCTGTTCAAAGAAAAAATCAAAAGCTTATAGAGGAAAGTCCATCGCCGGCAATTACACCCGAAATACGTGCAAAAATGATGGAAGCAGCGGCAAAAGCAGCAAAAGCTGTCAATTATGAGAATGCTGGCACAGTGGAATTTCTTTTGGATAAGGACAAGAATTTCTATTTCATGGAAATGAATACCCGTTTACAGGTTGAACACGCTGTTACAGAAATGGTTGTAGGAATAGATGTTGTTCAGTGGCAGATACGCATTGCGTCTGGCGCAAAACTGACGGTTACTCAGGACAGGGTATTCCTTCACGGAAATGCTATCGAATGTCGTATCAATGCGGAAGACCCTGATAATGATTATCGTCCGGGATGCGGAAGAATACGCTTTATTCATATTCCCGGCGGTCCGTGTGTTCGATTTGATACAGCGATATATCAGGATTATTCCATACCACCGTATTATGACTCCATGATCGGAAAACTTATTGTTCAGGCACGTTCCCGTGAACTTGCTATACGTAAAATGAAAATGGCTCTGAGTGAGCTTACAATAAATGGTATCAAACATAACAGAGATCTTCATATAGACATTCTTTCAGATCCTGAATTCGTTTCGGGCGAATATACTACAAGCTTTATGGAAGAGCGTCAGAAACGCAAAGAAGAAAAAAACAGCGATCAATGATCGGCAGAGAATATTGAGTTCCGCACGAAATTTCCGATAATGTGCGGGGATAGGTCGGGTGCAGCTTGAATACATCAGATATTTTTAATTTTTTGAAACCGAAGAATGAGCTTGAAAATCAGGGCGAGACTGTGGAAAACCGTCCCTATATCCCCGATGAACTTTGGGTCAAATGCCCTGTTTGCAAAAATCCTGTTCTGTCGTCGGACCTTAACGAAAATAAAAAGGTATGTCCGAAATGCGGATATCATTTCCGCATAGCAGCAAGACAGAGAATAGAAATAACGGTGGATGAGGGCAGTTTTCAGGAATTCGATGCGGATATGGTATCAGCGAATATTATTGACTTTCCTGAATATACACGCAAGTTGAAAAATGCTAAAATAAACAGTGGGGAAAATGAATCGGTCATCACAGGCTATGCGCTGATAGAGGGCTGTCCGGTCATCCTTGCTGTTATGAATTCTCAGTTTATGATGGGTTCTATGGGGACTGTCACAGGAGAAAAAGTTACACGTGCTTTTGAATATGCTACAGAGCATCGTCTGCCGGTGGTAGTTTTTACAGTTTCCGGCGGTGCACGGATGCAGGAAGGGATATTATCCCTTATGCAGATGGCAAAAACAAGCGGTGCAGTAAAGCGTCATAGTGATGCCGGTCTGCTTTATATAACAGTACTTACAGACCCGACAACAGGTGGAGTTACAGCAAGTTTCGCAATGGAGGGCGATATAATTCTGTCCGAGCCGAAAGCATTGATAGGTTTCGCAGGACCAAGAGTTATTGAACAAACTATACGTCAGAAACTTCCTAAGGATTTTCAGTCGGCGGAATTTCTGCTTGAAAAAGGATTTATTGATGCGGTAGTTCCGAGAGGAGAACTCAAGGCAACACTTGCGAAAATATTGCGGCTTCATGCTGCACAGAATAATGCAGAGGAGGGCGAAAAAATATGAGTGCCTTTGACAGCGTAACGGCAGCAAGGGCGAATGATCGCCCGACAGCTGTGGATTATATTACAAAAATATTCGGCAGCAGCTTTATTGAATTTCACGGTGACAGACGTTTCGCCGATGATAAGGCAGTTATCGGTGGTATTGCCGAACTTTGCGGAAAACCTGTTACAGTTATCGGTCTTGAGAAGGGTAGAAACCTGAAAGAAAGAATGGAACGTAATTTCGGTTCCGCACATCCGGAAGGCTACAGAAAAGCTCTGCGCCTTATGAAACAGGCAGAAAAATTTCATCGCCCTGTTATATGCTTTGTAGACACATCGGGCGCTTATTGCGGAATAGGTGCGGAAGAACGTGGTCAGGGACAGGCTATAGCTGAGAATCTTATGGAAATGATGACTCTCAAAACCCCGATACTGTCTATTTTTATAGGTGAAGGCGGCAGCGGCGGCGCTTTGGCACTTGCTGTTGCAGACGAGGTATGGATGCTTGAAAATGCTATCTATTCCGTAATTTCTCCGGAGGGCTGTGCAAGTATTCTTTGGAAAGACGCAACCAAAACGGCAGAAGCATCCGAATGTCTGAAGCTTACTTCTCAGGATCTTTTCAAACTTGGAGTTATTGAGAGAATTATCCGTGAGCCGAAGAATCTTGACAGTACAATGTTTGAAAGTCTGAAAAATCTTATAGCGCAGACTTTTGAAAAGCTCGGCGCATTGGATACGGGAACACTTCTCAACAAGAGATATAACCGTTTCCGCAAATATTGAGATATATTTGTTTGTTACAGTGAGATTTTTTCCCGACTGTTAAATGAATGAATAAAAAATTGGGAGAAGGCTTATCAAAGTTTTCTCCTGTTTGACTTTAAAGGAATAAAGTGAGAAGAAAGAATGAAACTGAATATAGTACTTGTAGAGCCTGAAATACCTCAGAATACGGGTAATATTGCCCGTACCTGTGCGGCAACAGGTTCAAGACTTCATATTGTAAAACCGATGGGATTTACAATAGATGATAAAAAGCTGAAAAGATCGGGTCTGGATTACTGGCATTTTCTTGATATTACATACTATGAAAATCTTGACGACTTTTTCAGCAAAACCGGCGGAGGAAAGTATTATTATTTCTCCACAAAAGCACCAAGAAAATATACGGATGTAGAATACCCTGACGAATGTTATATTGTTTTCGGCAAGGAAACTAAAGGACTTCCTGAGAAACTTCTGCACGAAAATCCTCAGACAACAGTACGTATTCCAATGATAGGTGAGGCGAGAAGCCTGAATTTATCCAATTCTGTCGCCATTGCCGCATATGAAATTCTTCGTCAGTGGAATTTCCCCGAATTGTTGAATTCCGGCAGACTAAGAGAATTTGACTGGGAAAACTTCCGTGAAATATAATGATGACATATAAGAGAAAGGGAAAAAGGAGTAAAAATAATGATAACAGTAAGCAATGTAACAGTGAATTTCAGCGGGACACCGCTTTTTTCTGATGTAGATCTCAAACTGACCGACAATAACTGTTATGGTATAATCGGTGCAAACGGTGCTGGAAAATCTACATTTCTTAAAGTACTTTCAGGCGAGCTTGAACCTACAAAGGGAGAAGTAATCATTCCTGAAAATACCCGAATGTCTGTTTTGAAACAAGATCACTTTGCATTCGACAGCTATACGGTTCTTGATACGGTAATCTACGGCAATAAAAAGCTGTATGACATAATGAAAGAAAAAGATGCAATATACCTGAAAGAAGACTTTTCAGAGGAGGATGGTATACGAGCATCTGAACTGGAAGCTGAATTTGCAGAGCTTAACGGTTGGGAAGCGGAAAGCGATGCGTCAAAGCTTATACAAGGACTTGGACTTTCCGAAGATATTCTGTATTCACAGATGAGCAGCCTTACAGGTAATGAGAAAGTAAAAGTTCTTCTTGCACAGGCATTGTTCGGAAATCCTGATATAATACTTCTGGACGAGCCGACGAACAACCTTGATATTAAAGCAATTGCATGGCTTGAAGATTTCATACTCGACTACATGGGAACTATCATAGTTGTATCACATGACCGTCATTTCCTGAATACGGTCTGCACCCATATGGTGGATATAGACTACAACAAAATCAAACTTTATGTCGGCAACTATGAATTCTGGTATGAATCCAGCCAGCTTATTCAGGCAATGATAAAACAGCAGAATAAAAAGACAGAGGAAAAAATAAAGGAACTGCAAACTTTTGTACAGCGTTTTTCTGCGAACAAGTCCAAGTCAAAACAGGCGACTTCAAGAAGAAAATTGCTTGATAAACTCACAGTCGAAGAACTTCCGGCATCTTCACGCCGTTATCCTTTTGTGGGTTTCAATATGGATCGTGAAGTAGGCAAGGAAGTTTTGCAGGTTGAAGGCATATCAAAGACTGTTGACGGTGAAAAAGTGCTGGATAATGTCACATTCCGCATTGAGAGAACTGACAAGGTAGCTTTTTTGTGTGATAACGAAATAGCGATAACTACGCTTTTTGAAATTCTTATGGGAAATATGGAACCCGATGAAGGCGAATTTAAATGGGGCGGAACAACAACACAGTCGTATTTTCCCAAGGATAACACATCATTTTTTGAAGGAAATGACATGACGATAATTGACTGGCTCAGGCAGTATGTTCGTGGAAATGACAGCACAGACACGTATCTTCGAGGTTTTCTCGGCAGAATGTTATTTTCCGGCGATGACGTATTCAAGCCGGTAAAAGTATTATCCGGCGGCGAAAAGGTAAGATGTATGTTATCCCGTATGATGATGTTCGGTGCGAATGTGCTTGTACTTGACCAGCCGACAAACCATCTTGACCTTGAATCGATCACCGCTGTAAACAAAGGTTTATCGAATTTCAAGGGCGTTGTGTTGTTCACGTCACATGACCACGAATTTATTTCTACTGTAGCAAACAGAATTATTGTTATAGAAAAAACCGGAATCAAGGATATTACACGTTCCTATGATGAATATATCGCCGAAAAATACAGCGTCTGATTTTTGTTTTCACGAAAAAAGTTTGCAAATACGGGCGGCATTAAAAATGAAAGGTGGTGCTGATTATGCCTGAAAAAAGAGATAGAGCAGATATGTTTCTTGATAAGTACAGAGAACTTGAAGAAGAACTGATGAAAAAATATGGCGGAGATGAAAAAGCTTTCGGCAGTCCTATAGTGCGCTTCATTAATGACAAGGAAAGTAAGGATTATCGGGATCAGCTTAATTTGTGCCGTGAGATAAGAAATTTTCTGTCACATCATTCCGAATTTGATGGGGAGCGTATTATACAGCCGTCGGAATCACTTATACGTTTTCTTGAAAAAGTTACTGATTACCTTCGCCGTCCGCCTATGGCACTTGAATTTGCAACACTTTATGCGGATATTCTTAAAACTACTCTTTCACAGAAAGCACAGACTGTTATGAAAAAAATGGAACGTCAGGGATTTTCACACGTTCCGGTAATTGACACTGGAGAATGTATCGGTGTTTTCAGCGTCAGTACCATATTTACATACGCGCTTGCAAATGGTATGACGAGTATACAGGATGATATGACAGTCGGGGATTTTGCCGAATTTCTGCCGTTTAATAAACACAGTACCGAACGATTCAGCTTCATGCACAAGGACGCTACTCTTTATGATGTGTGTAACGAGTTTGAAAAAAAACAAAGAGCCGGAAAGCGTCTTGCGGCAGTTTTTATTACCGATAACGGTTCTTCAAAGGGCAGAATACTCGGAATGCTGACTTCCCACGATGTTATTAATTTCTGAGGTATTAATTTATGGAAAATAAAAAAGTTATTGCGGCAATGAGCGGCGGTGTTGACAGTTCCGCAGCGGCTGCACTGCTTAAAGAAAATAACTATGATGTTACTGGTGTTACACTCCGCCTTTTTACAAATGATGATATACAGCTTGATAAAAGCCGTACCTGTTGTTCGCTTGACGATGTTGAAGATGCAAGAAGTGCTGCCAATAAGCTTGACATAGACTTCTATGTATTCAATTTCGGAGAACGTTTCCGTGAATGTGTCATTGACAAATTCAATCGGTCATATATCAACGGTCTGACGCCTAATCCGTGCATTGACTGTAACCGATTTATAAAATTCGGTGCGCTTTTACGGAAAGCAGAAGAACTCGGACAGGATTATATAGCAACAGGACATTATGTTCGCAGAAGATACGATGCCGAAACAGGTAAATATCAGCTTCTCAAGGGTTTGGATACGACAAAAGACCAGAGCTATGTTCTGTATGGAATGACTCAGGCACAGCTTTCAAAAACACTTTTTCCTGTGGGCGAAATGACAAAAAGCGAAACAAGAGCAATTGCAGAACGCTATGGTCTTATAAATGCTCATAAACCCGACAGTCAGGATATTTGTTTTGTTCCGGACGGAGATTATGCCGGATTTATAGAGTCTTATACCGGCAGGAATTTTCCGGAGGGTGATTTTGTCGATAAAGACGGGAAAATACTTGGCAGACATAACGGAATAATCCGCTATACGGTAGGTCAGCGTAAAGGACTTGGAATAGCTCTCGGTGTTCCGGCGTATGTTATAGCAAAAGATGTCAAGAATAACAGAGTAGTACTCGGTACAAATGATGATTTGTTCACAGATACCGCATACGCCTTTGACGTGAATTGGATATCGGGAAAAATGCCCGAAAAGCCTGTCAGGGTCAGCGCAAGAGTACGCTATAATCAAAAGGAACAGCCTGCTACAATGTATCCGGTTTCGGAAGATGAATTTAAGGTGGTATTTGATGCTCCTCAAAGAGCAATTACATACGGGCAGGCTGTAGTATGCTATGATGGTGAAATTGTTCTCGGCGGCGGAACGTGCTGCCCTGAGATTATGTGAAAATACTATTGAAAAAAGTTTTTCGATGTTTTATACTTGTCTTAGCAATAAATCGGCTTTGGGCAAAATAAGGTGATGCATAAATATGAATCTGGACAGAAAAAATATTGAAAAAATTCTATCTATGGGTGCAGTGTTCATTCTCCTGTATTTGGGACTGCAAAACATGGATGTTGTATTCGGTTTTCTGACATGGGTATTGCAGGTGCTTTTCCCGTTTCTGATTGCAGTATGCTGTACGATATTTCTGAATGTGCCGCTTAAAGCAATAGAAAAACGTCTTTTCCGTCCAAAAGATGGTAAAGAAGTCAAACCGGTATTTGAAAAATTAAGGCGACCGATTTCTCTTGTATTGTCTATCCTTTTATTTGTTCTTGTTATCGGGGCTTTTCTTATAATAATCATACCGGAAATATTGAGCAGTCTTAATGAAATAGCAGCGGCAGTTCCTGATGCGCTGAAAAATCTGAATAATAATATCAATGAAATGGCTCAAGATAACGAGCATATCAAAGAAGCAATAAAATTCTTCAATCCGGATTACGGAAGTGCAATTCTTGATTCTGCCGGAAAAGAAATGTTTGACAGTGAGGGTAATGCCATACTGAATTTACAAGTTATTGATACAGATGCAGCATCAAAATATCTGACGGGTCTTTTATCCGATAATGCAGGCGGTCTTGTAAGCTATGCTGTAAATATGGTATCTACAATTGTTAATATGGCGGTCAATATCTTTCTTGGCATAGTTCTTTCGATATATACCCTTATGAAAAAGGAAAAAATGACCTCTGACCTGAAAAAACTGATATATGCCGCATTGCCGGACAAAGCAGCGGATTTTATTGTTGAAGTCGGTCATCTTACCAACAAGTCATTCTATAACAGTATTACAGGTCAGATGATGGAATGTGTTATACTCGGCAGCCTGACAGCATTGGGTATGACAATATTCGGATTCCCTTATGCATCACTTGTTGGTGTCATGGTTGCGATACTTTCATGGATTCCGATGTTTGGCATATGGATTGGTGCGGGTGTCGGTACGCTTTTTGTACTGACAAATGACCCGATACAGGCGATATGGTTTCTTGTCTTCATGGTGTGCCTGCAACAGATAGAGGGCAATTTCATTTTCCCTCGTGTTGTAGGAAATAATATGGGACTTCCGCCGATACTGATGATTTCTGCAATCGTACTGTTCAGCAGTTTCTTTGGTATTGTAGGTCTGATAGTGAGCTGTCCTGTAACTTCTGTTATTTATACGCTTACACGCAGATTTGTTTTCACTAAACTTCGTGAAAAGAAAATCCCCCGTGAAAAATATGAGGTTGTTGCGGAAAAGCCTCATTATCGCAGAAAGATGAATACATCATCGTTTTTGAGTAAGGTCAAATTTCCGGCAAAGATAGTAAAAAAGAAAACTAAATCTGAAGAGTGATTTTGTGACTGTCGCATTAAGAACTTTTTCTTTTGCGGCAGTCATTTTTCGTTTGGATAATTTTTTGAGGAATTTGCTAAAAAACCATTGTAAAGATATTATGAAATATGGTAAAATACAAGATAGCTGTGAGCCTGAAAAGGCAGCTTATCTGTTCTAATGAAAAGTGAATACGGAGGGATAGACTTGCTGAAATGGAAAAAGTTTTTCAGCGGTATGGTTGCTGTAACGACATTGATTGGAGGAATGACAATGGTTACTGATGCTGTAAATGAAAATGAACAGGAGATAAGATATGCTCATGAACTTGATGAACAAGCTTATGACGGAAATGACCTTGGTGCAGTGTACAAAAAAGATGCTACCGTTTTTAAGGTATGGGCACCTACTGCGGACAGAGTTGCTGTAAAACTTTATGCTACAGGCAGTTCGGCGGAAGAAGGTGCTCAGGATATCTCCACTACGGTTATGACAAAAGGCGAAAAAGGTGTGTGGAGCGTTACTCTCAAGGGTGACAAGAAAAATCTGTATTATACATATCTTGTAACAATAAACGGAGTTACTACAGAAACAGCCGATGTTTATGCAAAGGCTGCCGGTGTGAACGGAAACCGCAGTATGATAGTAGACCTGTCTTCGACTAATCCGGAAGGCTGGGATAAAGATCAGCATATTCTTTACGACAATCCGACAGATGCAATCGTCTGGGAAGTTCATGTGCGTGATTTTTCCAAAAGCGAGATTTCCGGCGTGTCACTGAAACATAAGGGAAAATATCTTGCTTTTACCGAAAAAGGTACTACTATTGATGGTAAGGGAGAAGTTTCGACCTGTGTGGAGTATCTTAAAAAACTCGGTGTTACTCATGTTCAGTTGTTGCCTGTTTATGATTATGCTACAGTTGACGAGTCAAAGGAAAATCCCGATGAATATAACTGGGGATATGACCCGAAAAACTATAATGTGCCGGAAGGCTCTTACTCAACAAATGCTTTCGACGGCAATGTTCGTATACGTGAATTCAAACAAATGGTCAAGGCACTTCATGATGCCGGTATCGGTGTTATAATGGACGTAGTTTATAACCATACTTTTACCGCAAAGGGAAGTGTATTTGAAAACACCGTTCCGGGATATTATTTCCGACTGAGTGCGGACGGTACTCTTTCAGACGGTTCAGGCTGTGGAAATGAAACTGCAAGCGACCATCTCATGTACAGAAAATATATGATAGATTCAGTTGTTTACTGGGCAAATGAATATCATATCGACGGATTCCGCTTTGACCTTATGGGTGTACACGATGTTGATACAATGAATCAGATACGTGATGCTTTGGATAAAAAAGTCAAAAACGGTAACAAGATAATAATGTACGGTGAGCCATGGACAGGCGGTTCGACAGCTTCTACATTAAAGACTGCTGTAAAAGATAATATTAACCTTCTCAATGACCGCATAGGAGCTTTTAACGATAATTTCCGTGATGCTGTCAAGGGTCACGTGTTCAGTGCGCAGGAAGGCGGCTTTGTTCAGACAGGCAGCAATGCAGGTGTTTTGAAAGAATGTATTCTTGCGAATACTATAGGCGCAACATCATGGCTCAAACAGCCGTCACAGTCTGTTACTTATATGTCTGCGCATGATAACTTTACTTTGTACGACAAACTTATTCTCTCAACAAAAAATGATGACAGTTTCGGAGAAAGAGATGACAAACTTGTCGATATGAATAAGCTCGCAGGCGCAGTTATGCTGACATCTCAGGGAATAAACTTCATGCAGGCAGGCGAAGAATTTGCAAGAACAAAATACGGTGATGAAAACAGCTATGTTTCTCCCGATAAAATAAATATGCTTGACTGGAACAACCTGATAACATACGGAGATTTGAATTCGTACTATCAGGGTCTTATCGAGATACGCAAGCATTATAAACCTTTCCGTGACCCGACAACAGGCAGTGCAAAAAAAATTTCATTCTCCGATACAAAAGATGGTGTAGTTGCATACACTTTGGAGAATACTCTCACAAAGGGCAAGGAATGGTCATATGTTGCGGTTGCGTTCAATGCATCTGATGAGCCGGCTGAGATAACTCTCGAACAAAGCGGAGAAACACCGCTTCCGTCAAAATGGGAGATTGTTGCTGATTCCGTACAGGCAGGTCTTACAGGTATCGGAACAGTTGACGGTAATAAGATAACAGTTGCACCGCACAGCGCAATGATACTTGCCGATAAAGAAAGCTTTGATAAACTTGCTCTCAAATCCTCAAAATGTACTGTTACAATCGAACATAAGGATACGGAAACCGGTGAAGTACTGAAAAAACAGGTGCTCAAAGGCTATGAGGGCGAAACATATACAAGTGCAAAGTTTTCCGCACTTGGCATAGAATACGATATGATGGAAATCAAGGGCAAGGAAAGTGGAAAATTCACAAAAGAGCCGCAGACAGTAAGCTATATGTACAAAAAATTCGATGGAAATATAGTTCAGCTTACTGTCAACTATAAAAGAGAGGGAGATGAGTTTCTTGGCACAGATGAATTTGAGATTTCTGAAAGTGTCAATGAAAAAGTTCGCAGCGGTGCAGAATATCATGCGCCGGTCAAAATGCTCTCCGGAATGAATGTCAAGCTTGACAAATTTCCGCTCAATGCCGCAGGAATGGCAGGAGATGAGGACATAGATGTTACTTATTACTATGAAGTAAGTCCCGTTAAGGATCTTGTTCTGCATTATTGTGACAAGAAAAACCGTGATAAAGTTTTCGCCTACATATACAATATTACAGACGAGGGAGAGGAAGTTTATACAAAAGATACTCCCGGTACGGAAATGAAGGCTGATGAAGAACTTGGCGCAGGCTGGTACACACTTACGCTCAAAGACAGGGGCAGTATGAATTCACTGAAAGCTCGTATAAGTGATTCAAAAGGCGATATAGTTGATACGACCGATTATGATGTAAGCGGCGAAATGTGGATAGATAACGGCGTTATTTCTCACAGCGGAGAGGTAAGTGTTATCTATGCAGACGAAAACGGAAATATTCTCGATACAAAGATACTCACCGGAAAAGAAGGTCAGGTTTATCAGACAGTCCAGCAGGAATTTGAAAATCTGAAACTTTCCGCTACAACTCCGAATACTAACGGAATGTATACGAAAAACCCGATTTATGTTATCTATAAGTACGAGAAAATTCAGATAACAGAAAAGCCGGTCATGACCGTTATAACAATTCTCGGTGTGTCTTCACTTGTTACTGTTATCGCAGCAGCTGTTCTTGGCGTAGTTTATCATAAAAAGAAGAAATCACTGTAAAATAAGTCCCCGCCGCAGCATTGCCGTGACGGGGAAAAATTATTTGTTCATATCAGAACTTTCTTTTTTTGAACTTGTCGTCATCAACTTCATCGAATCTCTTTTTCTTTTTAAGTTCAACAATGAATATGATTGCAAGAAGAAGTGCGAATGTTGCAACAGAACCTATAATTATGAGAGTTCTCATCATATCGGAACTGTTCTGAGTTGTAACAACTACCTCAGCAGGCGACAGGGCAGGAGACTGGACAGAGGACTGGATTTTTGTTTCTGCAAGTTTAGCAAGAGCATTATCTGAAACAGTTGCTGTTTTGAGTATAAGCTGATCGCCGACCTTAGAGCTTTCAAGCTGAGCTTCTGTTTTTACGAGATCCTGAGTTTCCTCGTCAGCAACACCTGTTACTTTAAGATTGTAATCAGCCTGGAATTTCTTTACAGCGTCTTCGAGATTTTTGTCATACTCTCCGTTGATTTTTCCGAAGAAGTATTTCAAAGAAGCAAGTCTTGTCTGGAGTGTTGAAACATCATCACCGGAGAAACCAAGTTTCAGGTTATTGTACTCAGGTGAGAGAGGAGCATCTTCTGAATAGAGGAGAACAAGCTGTTCAGCTGTCAGAACTTCAGTTTCTTCAAATCCTGCTGTTTTCTGGAAAAGATTTACAGCTTTAAGTGTGTTTTCGTCAAAATTATCTGATGTCTCGCTGCTTATATATCTGAGTTCTGCAAGTCTTTCCAGCATTTTTTGAACCAAAGGACCTCTTTGACCAAGTACGATATTTCCGTCATTCGGATTTTCTTTTACGTTTTCGCTGTAGAGTTTGAGAAGTGTTTTCTCGTCTGCGATGCCTGTAGATTCAAGACCATTATCTTTCTGGAACATTGCTACAGAACTTTGTGTAAGCTCGCCATAGAAACCTGTGATATCATCATAGTAATATTTGAGTTCGGCAAGTCTGTTCTGCATATTTGTGATCGGTGTAGTTTCACCGTCATCGTATGTATTCGGTTCGAGTGTTTCAAAATTGCTTTTTGCATCTTTAGCATTAAGTTTTTTCAGTGTATTTTCATCAACCATACCCGTTACTTCAAGGTTGCTGTTATTCTGGAAAAGCATTACTGCATTTATAGTGTCTGTACCATAATAACCCGATGCGATCTGTCTGAGATAGCCGAGATTGAAAAGTCTTTTCTGAATTTTCTTGATAGTGTCCTGACCTTCCTCGTCCTCATCACCGTAAGAAGCAATAATTTTTACTTCTTTTTCAGGTTCTTCGGAAACTTCTTTTGAAGACTCCTCTACAGGCTTTTTGGAAGATTCTTCAACAGGCTTTTCAGAAGATTCCTGTGAAGACTCCTCTACTGATTCTTCGGAAGATTCCTCGACGCTTGACTCCGGTTCGGGCACAGATTCCGGTTCGGGTTCAGGCTCGGGTTCCGGCTCCGGCTCCGGCTCAGGTTCCGGCTCATAAGAAGGCTCCGGTTCCGGTTCGGGTTCGGGTTCCGGTTCAGGCTCATAATAAACTTCCGGTTCAGGCTCGCTTACAACTGCCTGAGATGCAGTTGCTGATGAATAGTCAGTAGCCTGATAAGCACTTGACGGAGGAGCAAGGTCTGATACGCCTGCGCCGTCGAAGTAATATGTAACGCCGTCAAGAGTTCTTGAAGTATTTGTTATGTACTCGCCGTTTTCATAGTAGAAAGAATCTCCGTCAAAGAGAACCCAACCGTTCTGCGGATAGGAAACGCCGGAGATTTTGAACCATTCTACCCAGCTTTTTGTATAAACATTGTGATAAACAACGCCCCAGTATTCATCTCTTGCGTCTATAGCCATACCTGAACCGATATAAACGCCGACATGACCCGGAGAATGAAGTCCGAGACCATGTATATTAGGGATACCGTTGCTGACATAACCCCATGAATAGGATGAACCGAGCATATCAAAACGGCAGCCGCCTACACCATTATATGTATATATAAGACCGGAGCAGTCTACAGCGCCATATGATGTGCCGCCCCATACATAACTCCATCCCTCACGGTAAGCCTTGAGTGCGTGTGCTGAAAGACCAACACCCGTACTTGATTCAGCTGATGCGGTAAGAGAAGATGAAAGCATCATTGTTGCAGCCATACTGATTGACAAAGCCGCCGCAATGACCTTTTTCATTATTTTGCTCATAAAATATAAAAACTCCCTTCAAAAGCCAATGTTTCTGTTGATTATTAATTAATTGTAACTTTTAATGTAGATTTAGTGTTCAATTATTTCAAACTTGTAACAAATCCTTAACCATAATAGCATTATTTTCCTCAAAAATCAAGTCTTTTTACACATATTTCTGAAATAATTTTTGTAATAATTACTCATATAGCAAATTGCACAAAAGGTTTTCAAAACGTGGTTTATGTTCTATATTTGAAAAAACCGCATATGATAAATTTTGAATTGCAAGAAATGTAATTATATGTTATTATAAATAGGTATTGATTAATTGCAGCATTAAATATGTTTTTATGACAAATGGGGAGTGTTTTTTTTGGAAAAGAAGAAAATCGCTGTATTATTTGGCGGAAAATCATCAGAGCATGAAGTTTCAAGAGTATCTGCGTCGTATGTTGTAAGCAAAATACCCGAGGATCGTTATGAAAAGTATGTTATCGGCATTACAAAAGACGGTCGCTGGCTGCTTTACAGCGGTGATATCGAGGGCATGAAGGACGGTTCATGGGAAAATCATCCTGATAACAAACCGGCATTCATTTCTCCCGACCCGTCTGTAAAAGGAATAGTAGCTTTGTATGACGGCAATTATGAGGTCATAAAGATAGATGCGGCTTTCCCTGTACTTCACGGAAAGAACGGCGAGGATGGTACAGTTCAGGGATTACTTGAACTTGCCGGTATCCCATATGTAGGCTGCGGCGTTCTTGCGTCAGCAGCTTGTATGGATAAGATAGTTACAAATATCATGTTTGAACACGCCGGAATACCGCAGGCACAATTCACATGGTTCTATGCTTCTGATTATGAGAAAAATCCCGAAAAATGCATTGAACAGGTTGAAAATAAGCTCTATTACCCTGTTTTCGTAAAACCGGCAAATGCAGGCTCATCTGTTGGAGTAAGCAAGGCAGCTGACAGAGAGGAACTGAAATCAGCTATAGCAATTGCTGCGAAAGAAGACCGCCGTATACTTATAGAAGAAAATATTATCGGTAAGGAAGTAGAATGTGCTGTTCTCGGAAATGACGAGCCTTTTGCGTCTGTTCCGGGAGAAATCGCACCGGCAGCAGAATTTTATGATTATGATGCAAAATACAACAATGCTGCATCAGAACTTTTCATTCCGGCACGTATCAGCGATGAACTCAAGGAGAAAGTACGCCAGACAGCGGTAAAAGCTTATCGTGCATTAGACTGTACCGGCCTTTCGAGAGTAGATTTCTTTGTTACCGCTGGCGGCAGGGTGCTTCTCAATGAAATAAACACTCTTCCCGGATTTACGTCAATCAGTATGTATCCGAAATTGATGGCTGCTGTAGATATAGTTGGAAGTGATCTTATCGAAAAATTGATAGATCTTGCATTTGAGAGGGCGGAGAATAATGTCTGAACAGGCAATAGGTGTATTTGACTCGGGACTTGGCGGACTGACTGCCGTTAAAGAAATGGTTAAGGTTCTGCCGCAGGAAAATATAATATATTTCGGAGATACTGCAAGAGTGCCATACGGCAGCCGAAGCGAAGAAACTATACGTCAGTACGCCGCACAGGATGCAGCATTTCTGCTTTCAAAAAATGTGAAAATGATAATAGCAGCCTGTGGTACAGTAAGTTCTGTTGCGACTGAACTGAAAGATACGCTGCCCGTACCGTTTACGGGTGTTGTTATTCCCACCGCAACTGCGGCAGTACGTGCTACAAGAAATGGCAAGGTTGGAATTATAGGCACATCAGCAACTGTCCGCAGCTGTTCGTATAAAAATGAGATACTCCGACAGAATGAAAAGATTACGGTTTATCAGCAGGACTGTCCGCTGTTTGTGAATTTTGTGGAAAACGGTTTTATTTCTGAGAAAGATCCTCTTGTGCAGCTGCTTGTAGAGAGATATCTTTGTGATTTGAAGAAGAACGGCATAGATACGCTGATACTTGGCTGTACACATTTCCCGATAATAGCGGAAGCAATTTCCGATTATCTTGGAAAAAATGTCCGCCTGATAGATTCGGGTAAGGAAACAGCATTGTATGCAGCAAATATTCTGAATAATCACGGTTTGCTGAATCATAGCGAAACAATAGGAAGTTGTTCGTATTACGTGAGTGACACAGTAGAGGGTTTTATGCATACAGCGGAAATTTTTCTCGGCAAAAGTGTTCATGATGAAGTGAAACATATTAATATAGAAAAAGTTGCACTCAGGCTTCAAGGCTGATTTGTTACAATATGAAAGGATTAGGAATATGGAGGAGAATTATACGCTTTCGGTGTGCGGAAAACAGACAGTTGACGGAAGTTCAGACAAAATAGAACTTGAAACGTCTGCATCATATGTAACCAAAAATGGTGTCAGATATATAAGCTACAAGGAGTATAATCCTGAGAATCCGGAACAGCATTACCGCACAACTGTAAAGATTGACCAGAATAATGTCGTTACCGTTATGAAGGGCGGCGAGGAAAGTCATCACCTTGTTCTTCAAAAGGGAGAACGCCATAAATGCGAATACAGAACGCCGTTTGGAAGTATGACACTTGGAGTTTATACCGAAAGCGTCAATATTTCGCTTGATGACAGCGGCGGTGAAGTTATGGTGAAGTATACTATTGATATAGAGTCGGAGCTTGCAAGTTCCAACGAATTAACATTGAAAATCAGGGAGGAAAAGAAATGTCCAGCGCATCAATGACAGTCAAAAATCTGAATAAAGCACTGAGAGAAGCTTTTGCTAAAGCAATGGAAAACGGACTTCTGCCACAGGCAGAAATTCCCGAATTTATTGTAGAAACACCGGCAGATCGCAGTCACGGAGATCTTGCTACTAATGCGGCAATGGTTTCAGCAAGAACTTTCCGTTCTGCACCGAGAAAAATTGCTGAGATACTGACAGGCTGTATCGACCTTGCCGGAACAGATATTTCATCGTTTGAAATAGCAGGTCCGGGCTTTATCAATTTCTTTTATGACAGCTCATATTATGCCGCTGTTCTTGATGAGATAAAAACAAAGGGTGCTGATTACGGGAAATCGGATTTCGGCAGCGGAAAAAGAGTTCTTGTTGAATTTGTTTCCGCCAATCCTACAGGTCCTATGCACGTAGGCAATGCAAGAGGCGGCGCAATAGGAGATTCACTTGCAAGTGTTCTTGAAACAGCAGGCTATGAAACAGCAAGAGAATTTTATGTAAATGATGCCGGAAATCAGATAGAAAAGTTCGGTCTTTCGCTTGATATACGCTATATGCAGCTTTTCAGGGAGGGTTACGAACTTCCGGAAGATTCATATCACGGTCAGGATATTATAGACCATGCAAAAGCATTTGCCAAAGTTTACGGAGATAAGTATGTTGAAGCCGAAACAGCTGAGAGAAGAAAAGCACTTGTTGATTTTGCATTGCCGAAAAATATAGAAGGTCTGGAGCGTGATCTTCTCAAATATCGTATCAAATATGACAGATGGTTTCGTGAAAGCACTCTGCACAACAGTGGCGCGGTAAAAAATATTGTAGAATTGCTCAAAGAAAAGGGTCATACATATGAGCAGGACGGCGCAGTATGGTTCAAAGCATCGCAGTTCGGGGCAGATAAGGATTTCGTTCTTGTTCGTTCAAACGGTATACCGACTTATGTAGTACCGGATATTGCTTACCACTATGACAAACTTGTTACAAGAGGATATGACAAGGCTATTGACATTCTTGGCGCAGATCATCACGGTTATGTTCCGAGACTCAAAGCAGCTTTGACAGCTCTTGATGTTGATGCGTCAAAACTTGATGTTGTTCTAATGCAGATGGTGAGACTTATCAAAAATGGAGAACTTTACAAAGTTTCAAAAAGAAGCGGCAAGGCAATAACACTTGTTACACTGCTTGAAGAGATCCCGATAGATGCGGCACGTTTCTTCTTCAATCTGAGAGAAGCAAACAGCCATTTTGATTTTGATATTGACCTCGCTATAGAAAAGTCATCTCAGAATCCGGTTTACTATGTACAGTATGCTCATGCACGTATATGTAATATTCTGAAAAAGCTTGCAGAGGATGGTATTTCGCCTCGTGACTGCACAGCAGAGGATTATGCAAAACTGACAGCACCGGAGGAAATTGAACTTATACATAAGCTTGCAGCGTATGAAGAAGAGATTATATCAGCAGCAAAAGATTATGATCCTTCAAAGATAACACGTTATGTATATGATGTTGCGACTTTGTTCCATAAATTCTACAACGCCTGCCGTGTAAATAATGATGACGAATCACTCATGCAGGCACGTCTTGCGCTTTGTATTTCAACAAGAACTGTTATTGCAAATGTATTGACAATGTTTAAGATAACCGCACCTGAATCAATGTGATACTATTACAGACAAGGAGCAGAAAAATGAAATTTTCTTTCAGCCTTCCGCTTATCGGAGAAAATATCCGTTCGGAAGACAGAAACGCCGGAGATAATGAGGAAACTGTACGGATAAAGGAAAAAAGCAGGGATATTATTTCAGCCGGTGTTAATATGCTGTTAGCACCGACTGAGGGTATTACACATGAAAGGCTCGATGAAATAAGCCGTGACGATGAATTCGCCGATCTATGCAGCAGCATTACAGAAATGACAGCGGAACTTGCCGGAGATAAGGCAGAAGTCGGCGGACTTATTGCACCTTCCGGAATAGAACAGTATACCGGAGGCATTTTTGAATCGCTGTATTTTGATTATCTCGAGAAAATTACAGTGCTTAAAGATTCCGGAGCGGATTTTATTCTTCTGAACAATGCCGGAACGCTGGGGGAGATGCGTGCAGCGGTGTTTGCCGCAGAAACAGCCGAAATTCCGATATTCATAACTATGGATGTGGATGAGGACGGCAAGAATGTTACAGGAACGGATTATATTGCTTCTCTTATAACACTGCAATCACTTGGTGCGGCAGCATTTGGTATTTCATGCTCTGAGGGTACGGAAATTCAGGCAAAATTGCTTTCGGCAGCATTTGCTCATGCAGAGATACCACTTGTTGCTGTAGGTGCGCTGTCCTGTTGCAGTAAAGAGGAACTGACAATGCTTTCGGAAAGCGGTGCGGCTATATTTTTCAATAATGCCGGAAGTCTTGACAGTGATACAGTTTCGTTTGTGAAAAAGCTAAGTGTTCGTTATGATGCAAGCGAAGAAAAGGACAGCTATGCGGCAGCGGTTGACAGAGAAGCGTTTTTTCTTTTTGATGACCTTGTTTTGTCGGAACCTCTGACCTGTAGTTATAGACTTGCTGATGACATTATTGACATGGATGACGAGAATATAAATTCTGTTTATGTAGAGCTGTATTCAACCGATGATGCAGCAATTCTTGCGGATAATGCTTCTATGACACGTCTTCCGATAACGGTTCATTCAAACGATGCTGTAACTCTTGAGGCAGCTTTGCGGTATTTTCAGGGCAGACTTATAGTTGACACACGCTGTGATATCAGCGAAGAGCAGATGCAGCAGTTTTCTGAGAAATATGGTGCGATATTGTATTAAAAGGCAGGTGGGAAAATGTTGAAAGACAGACCGCTTCTGGTAACGGCTATAGTATTCGGCGGAATAGGATTTGTTATATTGACCATAGCCGCAATAATTTTTATCAGCGGAGAGAAAGCACCTCTTGACTATATAGGGGCGCTCATAGGTATGGAAAAAGGTCGTATTACTGTTGGGACTATTGCACAATTCTCGCTGGTTTTTGAAATTATGGCATTTATTGTAGCATACAGAGAATTAAGTGATGAAACATGAAAAAAGGGGCTGTCGCACTAAGAACTTTTTCTTTTGCGACAGCACGATTTTGTTATAGGAAAACTGCTCCGGATAACAGAGAAATCTGTATGTGTGGAGCAGTTTTTGTTATAAAGTCTACCTATGCAGAGCGCTTGTTATGAAGGCGGAGACGGTCAGATATCATGGCAATAAATTCGCTGTTTGTAGGCTTTCCGCGACCGTTGTGAATGGTGTAGCCGAAATATGAGTTCAGTATATCAACATCGCCTCTGTCCCATGCAACTTCGATTGCGTGACGTATAGCTCTTTCAACACGGGAAGAAGTGGTTTCGTACTTATTTGCAACGGACGGATAAAGTTCTTTTGTGACAGCGTTGATTATCTCGGGATGAATAACACAAACCATGATAGAATCACGCAGATAATGATATCCCTTTATATGAGCCGGAACACCTATCTGGTGAAGGATATCTGTGACAGTTATTTCAAGTTCTTTATCAAGGCTGAGAATTTCGCCTTTTGATTTTATTCTGTTGTCATCTATGCAGTAACTGAGAAGGTCGGATATTCTGTCAAGGAGATCTTCGACTCTGTAGGGTTTTATTACATAATAAGCAGCGCCGGCGCTTAAAGCTTCTCTTTCAAGAACATCGCTGTCAAAGTTTGAAACAATTACGAATACGGGATTTTTTTCGGTTGAATGTTTTTTAACCTGTCTTATAACACCAATGGCATCCAGATTACTCATGAACATATCCATAAGAACTATATCAGGATGGAATCTGTTAATAAGCTCTACAACCTTAATACCGTCTTTTGAACAAAATTCCGGCATAAATCCGTGCTGCAAGAAAAGATCCGTCTTTTTGGGGCTCAGTTCGGCAGCGTCTTCTGCGATAAGAATCTTAAATTGTTTTTTCATGATATATCCTCCATAGTTGTTTGTTGATGATATTATATTACCATATTTTACCAGATTTGGCAATAGTTATTTTTACCAAATTTTCACATGGAGGAAATTGGGGATTAGTTGATAGTTTTCTGCTTTTGCATCAGGGTTGTGCTGAATTCTGACATATTTTCGGCAAAAATGGCGTAACCATGGGAAGGATCGTTTATAAAGACATGGGTTACCGCACCTACTAATTTCCCGTTTTGAATTATAGGACTGCCGCTCATGCCCTGAACAATACCTCCGGCAGCAGAAAGGAGTTTTTCGTCGGTGATACAAATTACCATATTTTTGGTAATATTTACGTTGTTGTAACTGATATCTTCGATTACGACATCGTATAATTCCGGTTTGCTGCCCTGAATGGTAGTGTATATTTTAGCATCGCCACGAACTACTTCCTGACGGAATGCAAGCGGAATTTTTTCGCCGCTGGTTTCAGGAGAATAAAGTTTGCCAAAAAGACCACAATCTTCATTTGCAAGTATAGAGCCAATTGAATGATAATCAGAAAAAAATCCGCAAAGCGAACCGGGACAACCGCCTGTACTTTTCTGGACAGAAGTTATTGATGCGGGGACGATATCACCCTCCGAAAGCGGCATTATTGTACCGCTTTTACTGTCGGCTATTCCGTGGCCGAGACCAGCGAAAGCACCGTTATCAGGGTCGGTAAAAGTGACAGTGCCTATTCCGGCGCAGCTGTCACGAACCCATAATCCGATGCGGTATTCTTTGAGCTGCTGGTCCATGACAGGGGTTATTTTTGCGGAGTGTTTTTCTCCGTTTCGGGTAAATTCGAGGAAAATTGGAGTATTTCCGGAATCCTCAACCGCCTGCATTAGCTGTTCATTAGTTCGCAGAGGTATTCCGTTTACAGCGGTCAGGATATCTCCGCAGAGAATACCGGCTTGTGAAGCAGGATTTACATTGCCGTATGCAGTAGGAACCTGTGTTGTTTGTGAAACGACAAGACCGTCAGCATAAAGACGTATACCGAAAGGCTGACCGCCGAGAATAACTGTACGCCGTTCTGTGAAGTTTACGGTTATTTTCTTTACTGGAACAGAGCCGAACAGCATAAGAGTTCCGTCGGTTTGCGGATTTTGATTATCATCGTATGAAACGGCTGTATTATCGTAGGAAAGTGATACAGGAAAGCGGCAGAAAGTTATACTGCTGTCTTTGCTGACAGAAAGTTCTGACGGAGTAAGGTAAGCTACTGTACCGCCGATACCGAAAACAAGTATTGACAATACGGTAAGATAAACTGAAAGTGATCGGAAAAATTTTTTCATAAACTCACCGCCTGTACATAGTATTTCCCTTGAGAAATATCTGCATACAGGCGGTAAAAAATTTTATGGATTTTGTGAAAATATTTAGTCACCGAAACATATTCCGATACGTTTTGCATCACGTATAACCGGGCTGTCTACGGGTACGCCTTTAAGTTTTCCGGCAACTTCGCTAAGCGGAACGGGAACAACTTCGCCGTTGACCATACCGGTCATAAATCCGTATTTGCCGTCGATTATAAGCTGAGCGCAGGCAGCACCGAAACGTGTTGTGATAAATCTGTCATAAGCGTCCGGACTTCCGCCTCTCTGGAAATGACCGGGGACAGTAACTCTTGTTTCCTGACCGGTAGCTTCTTCTATCTCGTGGGCGATTTTGTAGGAGATAGACGGGTACATGAGATTTGCGATAGCTTCCTTCTTTTTCTTTTTGGGAAGTCCTGCGATATCTTTGGATATAGCGCCTTCTGCAACAGCGAGAATTGAGAAAGTTTTGCCTTCTTTTGTTCTTTCCTTTACTGTGTCGATGACCTTGTTTATATCGTAGGGGATTTCAGGGATAAGTATAACATCTGCACCGCCGGCGATACCTGCATGAAGTGTGAGCCAGCCGGCTTTATGACCCATACATTCAACGATGAATACACGTCCGTGAGAAGTAGCTGTTGTGTGTATGCAGTCGATAACGTGAGTAGCAATGTCAACAGCGCTTTGGAAACCGAAAGTTACATCAGTGCCCCAGATATCATTGTCGATAGTTTTAGGCATAGAAACGACATTAAGCCCCTCTTCGGAAAGCATATTTGCGCTTTTGTGAGTACCGTTTCCGCCGAGAACTACAAGACAATCGAGTTTGAGGTCATTGTAAGTTTTTTTCATTGCTGCGACCTTGTCAACATTTGTTTCTTCGTCAATTATTCTCATCTGTTTGAACGGCTGACGGGAAGTTCCGAGGATAGTACCGCCTCTTGTCAGTATTCCGGAGAAATCTTGAGGGTTCATCAGCTTGTATTCGCCGTCGATAAGACCCTTGTAGCCGTCAATAATGCCATAAATTTCCACTTTCTTGCCGTAGTATTCATAAAGACCCTTGGCAAGACCTCGGATAGCGGAGTTAAGACCCTGACAGTCACCGCCGCTGGTAAGGATTCCTACTCTTTTCATTGTGATTTCACTCCTTGATAAGATTATGTATTGCACGTTCCTCAGGGAACGAAAGGTTACTTTTTATCATTATTTTTTTCGGAAGAAGGTACTTGTGGCTTGAAGCGGTTTTCTTCCTTTTCGACTATAAGCTTTACCGAAAGAGATTTTTTTGCCATTTCGGAAAATTCTCTTTGGCAGTTGTGCAGTTTTTTACCTCGTCTGTCGATGAGTTCGTATGTAGTATCAGGGTTTTGTATTCTTGTATTAAGTACATCTTTGAGCATTGTTTCCATAATGCCGAAAGAACGGTCAATCAGATCAGAGTCTTCTATCGGGAAAACAAGTTCAACACGCTTGTCGAGATTTCGTTGCATCCAGTCTGCCGAACCCATGTATATTTTGCGGTTGCCGCCATTTTCAAATATGAATATGCGGCTGTGTTCGAGAAGCTGACCGACTATGCTGCGCACGGTAATATTTTCGCTTATGCCCTTGATACCAGGAACAAGACAGCATATGCCTCTGACGATCAGAACAATCTTTACTCCTGCCTGAGAAGCTTTGTACAGAAGGCGTATTATTTCGGGGTCAACGAGAGAGTTTACTTTTGCTGTAATTCCGGAAGGAAGTCCGGCAGCGGCATTTTCTGTCTCGTGGCGTATCATTTCTTCAAAGAAGTTTCTGAGTCCGGTAGGAGCGACTTTCATTTTGTTATAGACAGGCGGAGTGCTGTAACCGGTGATTACATTGAACAGGGAAGAGGCATCTTCGCCGAATTCCTCGTTACAGGTGAACATACCGATATCTGTATAAAAACGTGCAGTGCTGTCGTTGTAGTTTCCCGTACCCATATGAAGATAGCGTCTTAGGCCGTCCTCTTCACGGCGGACAACAAGCACTATTTTACAGTGTGTTTTAAGTCCCTGCAAACCGTATATTACATGGCAGCCGGCTTTTTCAAGTTTTTTAGCCCAGCCGATATTATTTTCCTCATCAAATCTGGCTTTAAGTTCAACAAGAACAGTTACCTGTTTACCGTTTTCAGCGGCTTTTATAAGAGCATCAATTATTGGTGAATGACCGCTGACTCTGTAGAGAGTTTGTTTTATTGCGAGGACATCGGGGTCTTTTGCGGCTTGATCTATAAATTTTGTTACTGCGTCAAAACTTTCATACGGATGGTGTACCATGCGGTCTTTTTCACGTATAGCGGCAAACATATCCGTATAGCCGTAAAAATCTGCCGGCGGAGTAACGGGAATAATAGGTTTGAAATGCATTTCGTCTGTGACGTCGATATGGCAGAATTTTGATAGGAAAGTAAGATCGAGAGGTCCGGAAACTTCATATATTTCCTTACTGTTAACTCCAAGCATATCGACAAGGAAATTTTTGAGAGCCTCGTCACACTTTGAAATTATCTCAAGACGAACCGGATCACCACGCTGACGTTTTTTTAGCGAATGTTCTATTTCGACAAGAAGGTCGTCAGCATCCTCGTCGATATCGAGGTCACTGTCACGTGTTATGCGGAACGGACAGAAGGCTTTGATTTTATAAAGCTCGAATAATTCCGAAAGTTTGTCGGTTATTATATCCTCAAGCATAACAAAAGCACGTCCGTTATCGGTCTGAACTTCAAAATAGCGTGGAAGTATTGAAGGAACCTGAACGACAGCGAAAATATCATCCCCGTCTTTTGAAAGTCGCACAGCAATATTCAGGCTTTTGTTAGCAAGCAGTGGGAAAGGTCTTGAGGTATCCACAGCAAGCGGTGTCAGCACAGGGAAAATAAATTTATCGAAATATTTTTCGACCTGTTGTTTCTGTTGCTTGTTAAGTTCGGAAATTTTGAGAAAGTGAATTTTACATTTTTTCAGTGCCGGTATAAGTGAGCGATTGAGGCACGAATATTGTTTCTTGGCGAATTCGTGTATTTTGTCGGTCAGTTTTGCGAACTGCTGAACGGGTGACATTCCGGACTCGTCAGGTTTGCCGCTTTTTGTTGAATGTACTCTATCCATAACGCCGGCTACACGTACCATAAAGAATTCATCGAGATTTGATGCTGTAATTGCGAGAAAATTCAGGCGTTCCATTATGGGATTTTCTTTCTCAAAAGCTTCCTCAAGCACACGGCTGTTGAAGTCCATCCAGCTCAGTTCCCTGTTGTGATATGGGAAATCGGGCGGTGAATAAAGCTTTGCAGGTTTAAGCTGTGCTTTTGAAGGTTCTTTTGACTTTGGTTCTTTTTTCAAGTCTTCTTTTTTCTTATCACTCAAATTTATCACCTTTTTTCTGTATGAGCCTTTTTGGCACACAAGAAGAGTAGATTTTTCTGTATCAACTTATTATAACAAAAACTTTTCATAATTGCAATAGATTTTATCATATTTGTCAAAAATGGAAACGTATGGAAATTTACACATAGCAATACAGCTGAATCACTTTTTCGTGTAGGGAGTGTTATATATTTTTTGCAGAGTGCATAAAAATTTATGGAGATATTTTTGCACGGGAGAATGATAATATGACGGTCAGGGAAAAACTGCGTAAAATAGGATTTTATGCGCTTTCGGTAATACTTGTTGCATCGGCGGTGACTTGTACAGCAATAAGAATTATTGGTGCGGGATTATCATTTTCTCCGGAGCTTCTTGCTGTAGAATCAACGCTTCCGGCAGTGAATTATAATTTTGGCGAAGTGAAAAAGGACAGCCCGCCGGCAAAAGAAAATGTACAGGTACTGAGCGAAGAAAGAAATAAATCAGAGCCGCCGGAAGATGAAAAATACAAAAGTGAGGACGTTTCCGGCAGAGAAACAGCAGCGTTTGAGTGTTCAATGCCAACCGATGAAGAATTGGCGGAATATGATAAAAGTCATGACGGCGAAGAAAAATACCCTGTTCTTGAATTTACGTCTGTTCAGGGAAATATGTCATATGATGGTGTACAGGTCAAAAATTCATCATCGTTTGCTCTGAATATAAAAGAGGAACTTGAGGGAAAGATAGGATTTTCTGTTGATGACACAGACGAGCCGCAGGTACTTATATATCATACTCACACCTGTGAGGGCTTTCTTGATTATGATATGGGATATTACTACGAAAGTTTTTATCCGAGAACTAAGGATAAAAGCAGAAATGTCTGTGCCATCGGAGAAGAGATTACAAAACAGCTCAATTCTATGGGTATAAAGACTATTCATGATACGACATACCACGACGACCCAAGCTACAGCGGTGCATACTATCGAAGTACGGATACAGTGAACAGCTATCTCAAAAAATATCCGTCGATAAAAGTAGTTCTTGATATTCACCGTGACGGCATCGGTACAGATAATTCACGTTCAAAGCCGGTATTTACTGTAAATGGGAAAAAAGCTGCTCAGATGATGATTCTTGCCGGTTATAATTACGAGGGTATTGATGAATTCGCAGATTGGGAGTATAATTTGCGTTTTGCATTGCAGATTCAGAAGAAAGCTCAGCAAATGTATCCGGATATGGTACGTCCTCTGAATTTCGGAGATTTTGTGTATAACGAGGATATAAATACAGGCTCTTTGTTGATTGAAGTAGGGGCAGACTCGAACACAGTCGAGGAAGTTCGTTACACAGGATATCTTCTTGGTCAGGTACTCGGAAAAGTCCTTGAGGATAACAAAAACAAGTAATGTAGGTAAATATCATTAGATTTAACAGAAATAAGCACATATTTGAAAAAAATGATTGAAATTTATCCTGATTTTTGGTATGATTAGATTGGTATTTTGTTATCCATATGCTTTTCAACTAACGGCAGAAAAAAATTGCCTAAAATCTGAATCAGGAGATGTATTTATGTCAAAATATTTTTTGTTGAAAAAACGTATTGCCGCTGCACTTGTGGCAGTTGCAATGCTTGCGGCACTTCCGCTTTCGGGATGCAGCAATGATGATTCAAAAGAAGAAAGTAAAACTTCCACGAGTGAAACTTCAACCGATGCCGGCAAAACTTCAGGTACAGAAAGCAAAGCTTCATCTGATGAAAATTCCGGCGCAGAAAGCAAAGCCTCATCGGAAGTTAAGGAAAATTCACAGAACAGCGGCAGTCAGAATTCTTCCGAAACATCACCAGGTGATAAAAAAACCGAAAAAGATGTTGTCGTAAAATCAAAGAACTACAGTGTTACATTTCCTGTCATGCAGTACCTGTTCAACTATATGTTCCAGAATTTCTGCAACAATTACGGAACATCGTTCATAGATACTTCAAAGGATATAAAATCCCAGTATTACAACGAGGAAGAAAAAATTTCATGGTATGATTATTTTCTCACCAATACGAAAAATTACCTCCAGCAGATAATGGTATTTGCAGAGGGGGGCAAGGAACAGAATATTACACTTTCGGAAGCTGATGAGGAATCTATATCCTCAGGTTTCGACCAACTTGAATCTTATGCCGAACAGCTTGGCATGACAGCGGAAGAGTATATTAAAAAAGAATACGGTGACACTGTTACAAAGGATGATATCGAACAGGTACAGCGTATGACACTGCTTGCACAGCAGTACAATAATTTCATGTACGACAGCTTTTTGTATAAAAACGACGATTACGAGGCAGAATACAACAAAAACAAAAGTTCTTACAGTGTAGCGGATTACCTCGTTTATTCGTTTACATACAATTCCGATACTTCTCAAGAGGAGAAAGCTGAACTGAAAAAGCAGGCTGACGAACTTGCAAAAATGAAAACAAAAGAAGAATTCCAAAACTTTGTGACAAAATATCTGAAAGACAATCCAAGCCGTGTTACAGTAAGTTCATCTGAAACATCTCTTACCGAGGCAGCTTTCAATTCGGCAATTGATGCGACAGTACAGGCTACAGAAACCGTTAACGGCGAATATAATGACTCAAACGAATCATACAAATGGGTATTCAGTGACGAAAGAAAAGCCGGAGATTCTATTGTTACCGATGAGAATAGGGCTTATAATGCAATTTTGGTTACTAATCCGATACACCGTGATGACAGAGTTACAAGAAATGTCCGCCATATCCTCATTATGGTAGGTGATAACGAAAAAGCTGACCAGTATAAAGAAACTGCAGAGGCTATCCTTGATGAGTGGAGAGACGGCAAGGCAGACGAAGAATCTTTCGCAAAACTTGCAAGAGATTATACAGAGGATACGGGTTCAAAAAATACAGGCGGTTTGTACAAAGGCGTAATGCAGGGTCAGATGGTAGCAGAATTCAATGACTGGTTGTTTGACGAGAAACGTAAAACAGGTGATACAGGTATCGTAAGAACTACATACGGCTATCATATTATGTACTATCCGGGTGTAGAAATGCCAAAATGGCAGTTTGATGCAGATGCTGCAATGCGTCAGAATGATATGAGCGAAACATACAAAGCTTTGGCAGAAAAATATACTATCGAATTTGATGATGATGCTATAAAGAATATGACACTGAAAATGCCCGAAACACAGACAAGCGATTCAGAATAATATATTTTGGGCTGACGCAAAAGAAAAAATTACTAATGCGACAGCCCGGAGATTTAACTGTACAGGCATGATTTCAGTCGGTATTGTGTGAGAGTATTTCAAGCGTGTCGTATAAATTGTATAGTCAGGCTCTTTGCACAGGTAAAAAATCCTCAGGATTCTATTGTATTCTTTTTGAAAATGTGTTAAAATATAATAAGCATGGAGGTGATTAGGCGATGCGTAATGATGATAATGGAAAGACGATTGTATTCAATATTCCCGGTAGTCGTGAAGAAACTGTAAAATCAACTATAACGGCAGTTTATAACGCACTTGCAGAAAAAGGTTATAACCCGATCAATCAGATGGTAGGATATATTCTTTCAGAAGATCCGACCTATATCACCACTCATAATAACGCACGAAACCTGATAAGAAGAATTGACAGGGATGACCTTCTTGAAATTCTGCTGAAAAATTATCTTGGTGTCTGATGCGGTTTGGTTTGAGGGCGAAAAGCCGTTTACGTGCCATGTCGCCCCATAGTTTTTTGAATGGAGGTTAGATTATGGCAGAAACAACAACTTTCCCTATGTATAAAGGCAGACCGCTTGTACGCAGCGGTGATATGCTTTATTACGGGGATATGAGAGATAACTATGTTGTACGTATACAGATCAAGGCTAAGAAAACAATTTCTCCTGCCGGCAGTGGGGGAGATGATTCTGTTAAAGATCTGGAAATTGCAACTAAAACACTTGTCCAGATGATAAATACAGATGTTACTGTAGACCCGAAAAAAATGATAGTCAGAACGGACGAACAGACAAGTCTTTTCGGAGCTATAGACACCGCTTACGTATGGCTTCAGCAGGCTCAGAGAGAGGCTCGCTGATACGAAATTAAAGCCGATGAATTGCAGGTTCATCGGCTTTTGTTGTGCTTTTTAAATGTAAATTTGCCGCCCGTACTAATGCACAATGCATCGGTTCGAGCGGCGAATTTGTTTTTACTTTGATATGAGCTGCTGGATTTTGCTTTTGGGAACAAGACCCACAAAAGCGTCAACGCCTTTTCCGTCTTTGAAGAAAATAAGCGTAGGGATGCTCATAACGCCGAATTTTTCTGCAATGTCAGGGTACTCGGAAACATTGAGCTTGCCGACTTTTATCTGAGGATTTTCCTGAGCAACTTCTTCTACGACAGGACCGAGCATACGGCACGGAGCGCACCAATCTGCCCAGAAATCAACAAGTACAGGTTTGTCGGACTGAAATACTTCTTTGTCAAAGTTTGCTGATGTAAGTTCGATATGCATAAAAAATACCACCTTGAAAAATTTGATACATTGTTATTATACCCTACCGTGGGAGAAAAATATGTAATACGGTCACTTATTTTCTTTTTCTTCCATGTTTTTTGGCATTCTGAGCGGATGCAAAAGTTTTTTCGGAAGTCAGCACAGGCGGGGTGAGGGACTTATAATTAATGAGAGCTTTCACAAGATGAGGATGCTTTTCAGTGAAATCAGCCTCAAGTTCGGGGTGTTCTATTATATATTTTTCCTGCTGTCTTGCGTAGATAGCGCCTACTGCAAGAGACCCCATGATAACATATTCGACGAACATGACAACTGCACCGATCGCTACATACGGATATATGACCGTAAAAATAGTCACTACTGCAAAAACAGCTCCGATAAGGGAGAATATATTCTTTATGTTTCTTATGCGGTCAAAACAACAGATGATAAAACCTGTGAACGGCAGTACAGCAAGAATGAATATCATAGTAACATTGACAACTATTCCGCCGACCTGACTTTCATCAGAGCCGTTTACATTACCGCTGAGAGCGAGCTGTACCATTGAGCGTGTGATTGTAACAGAAGCACAAAGCGCTCTCTGAGCCTCAAGTGTAGTTTGTCGGAGATTTTTGACAGATTCTTCGGTATACGGTTCACTTTTGGTACTTTTTGCCTTGTTTATAAGTTCTATCAGATGTGATGCGTCAATGCCTTCTGTAACGTGGTAACTCCATGAAAGGTCAGCTCTCGGCAAAGAAAGTTCAAAACCGCCCTCAGTGCTTTTATCATATTCGGGGTCATCTTTCAGATTGTCGATAGCAGACTGTAATTTGTCAGCAACGTTGTCGATTTCCTTCTGAGTATAATACCTCATTTTTGCTTTGGAATAAATCGTCGTAACCTCAAGATTTTCGTCAAGGTAAGCAGTTGTTGTCATTGCGGGCAGCGAAAGAGAAAAGATTATCACAACATACAGCAATGTCATTAAAATTCTTAGAATGTGAGATGGTGTTGTAAGGAGTTTTTTTCTCTTTTTGCGTTTTTGAGGTGTTTTGACCGGCTGAGGATCGCCTATATTGGGGATTTTTTTTTCCGGTGTTGTTGTCGTGGTTTCCTTCTCCATTGATCCCTTTTCCTTTCTCAAGTCATTGGGTGCTGAATTTCTCCTTATAGCTGCTGATAGCCTGTTCGATTATCTCAACAGCTTCTTCTCTGCCACGAACCTCATCGACAACAGTTTCCTTATTTTCGAGGGCTTTGTATACAGAGAAGAAATGGGTCATTTCGTCAAAGATATGTTTTGGTATTTCCGAGATGTCGGTGTAAGAATTATAGGTAGGGTCATTGAACGGGATAGCAATGATTTTGTGGTCATTTCTTCCGTTGTCGAGCATAGTTATATACCCGATAGGGTAGCACTGCACCAATGTCAGGGGATATATTTTTTCAGAGCAGAGAACAATAACATCAAGCGGGTCAAAGTCATCTGCATATGTACGAGGTATAAAGCCGTAGTTAGCCGGATAATGTGTTGAAGTGTAGAGAATTCTGTCGAGTTTAAGCAGACCGCTTTGTTTGTCAAGTTCATATTTAGCCTTGCTTCCCTCAGGAATTTCGATTACACACATAAAATTTTCGGGCTGAACTCTCGCCGAATCCAAGTCGTGCCAGATATTTTGCATAAAAGTCGTCTCCTTTAATATAAGATGTTAACATTATAGCATATGGCGACAGAAATTTCCATAGTTTTATACAAATTTACCAAAATACTTTACAGAAATTCATTTTACATCATGTTGAACTACGTTTATATAAAAAATCAGACCGAATCGTTTTATTTCGGTTCGGTCTGAAAGTCATTTAAGACTCTTTAGCAAGCTTAACACTTTTTTCTTTTTTGTTGGACTTTTTATTTTTGTCGTTCTGAGCCTTTTTATTGTCGCTGTGGTTTTTCCACATAACCCAAAGGGGGATAGCGATACAGATTGACGAATAACAGCCTGAGATAAGACCAATCATCATCGGAAGTGCGAAACTGATGATAGAATCAATATTGTAGATGAGTGATACTATAAGTACAGAACCAATAGCAGCCATTGTTGTGATAGTGGTGCAGATAGTTCTTGTAAAGCACTGGTTTACGCTTGCGTTAGTAACATCTTTGGTAGTAGCTTTCGGTCCCATCTTGCGGCGGTTTTCTCTGATACGGTCGTAAATAACGATTGTATCGTTTACAGAGTAGCCGAGAATCATAAGGATTACGGCGATGAAGTTATCATCGAGAGACATATTGAACATAGCGAACACGAAGTATACGATTATGAGGTCGTGTACAAGTGCTACGACTGCCATAACGCCTGCGGACATACCGCCGATTTTCTTGAAACGTATTGCGACATATCCGATTATAAGAACGGATGCGAGGATAACTGCGGCGATACATTTTGCAAAGAAGTTTGCGCCCTTTGATGCATCAACGGAAGAAGATTCTTCTACTTTGAAAGTATTATCCGGAAAAGCTTCTGTTAAAGCGTTTGTAACTTCATCCTGTTCATCAACTGTGATAGCCTTTGAATTTGTGAACTCAAGAGAAACCATATGGCTGTTTGAGTCGGATGATGCGAGATTTTCAGCAAAAGTAAAGGAAATAGTTTCCTTTGTAGCTTTCTGAGCGACATCAGTTATTTGTTTTTCTTTAAGATTGCCGCTGTAGCTGTATTTAACGATTGTACCGCCGGTGAACTGAATATCAACTCTTGTAGGAATGACGAAGATATTGAGTATCAGGCATACGAGCATTATACCGAGAGAGATACAAAAAAAGATTTTTGAATTCTTGATAAAGTCAAAATGAAATTTCTGTCTCATTACTTTTTTGCACCTCCGTATAATTTTTTATTTCTGAGGAATTTAAGTCCCGAAACAGAACGGAGCATCAGTCTGGAAGCGCCAACTCCCATTATGAAGTTTGAAATAACGCCGACAAGCAGTGTATAGCCGAAAGCATAAATCAAACCGGTTGTTGATACGCCGAACAAAGACGAGAAGATATTTGCGGGACCGAATACAAGAATAAGTATGATAGCAACTATTATTATTGTAATGTTACCGTCAATGATAGCGGAGAGAGAACTTTTTGTACCGTTTGCGATACAGCCGTCCAGAGTTTTGCCGGTCCAGATCTCATCCTTAATTCTTTCAGCGGTAATGATATTAGCGTCAACGCCCATACCGATTGAAAGAATCATACCTGCGATACCGGGTATCGTCATAGTAAAGCTTGCGAATACTGTAAAGTAGCCGGAAACTGCCATCAAAGACAGTGAAAGCTGACCAAGAAGGGCGATAAAAGCAACGAATCCGGGAACTCTGTACATTATGCACATAAACAGGAAGATGAAGCAAAGTGCTGCCACAGAGGCAATACCCATTGCTGTGAGAGCATATGTGCCGAGAGAAGGACTGATTGTGCCGTAGCTTTCGATTTTGAGATTGAAGGGAAGAGCACCGGCATTTATTTTATTTGCGAGGGCAGTAGCTTCTTCTGCCGAAAAGCCTGTGCCGTTATTGCTGGAACTGCTTTCGATGTAGCATTTACCGTCCGAGATAACACTGTTTACTGTTGGAGCAGATATAAGAGTATCGTCCATCCAGATACTGATTTGCTGGTTAAGATATTTTTGCGTAGCATCGGCAAATTTAGTTTTGCCATCGTTTGTAAATTCGAGGTTTACAACGATTTGATAATCACTTTTGCCGTTTGTGCTGACTGTGCTTACATAGGCATTTTTTACATCTTTACCCGTGAGAAGTTCCTCACCGTCTGCCGATGAACCGCCTCTGAAAACCATTTGTGCAGTTGAAGCAAGTTCTTTGATTGCCTCACCGGGGTCGTAGTTTTCCTCGTCTGATTTCCAAGGGAAACGGACGGTAATTCTGTCGTTTGAGAAATCAGGGTACAGTTCGTAATCGGTTACGTTCTGATTCACAAGACGAAGGTCGATAATGGATTTGACGGCGTTCATTTGGTCGTCTGTAGCGTCAACATTATTAGCGGGGGCGAATACTGCCTCAACGCCGCCTTTTATGTCGATACCCCATCTGATATCCTGTATACCCTTTATGTATGTAAGGGTATAGTCACCGTTTTCTCCGTAGATTCCGAATACGGAGGTATAGGACAGGAACATTATCAGAACAAATACGACGAAGAACACCCATTTGCCAACTCGTTTCATATGGTATCCTCCAATAATTATTCTTTATTTTGTCAATTTGTCATAAAAGAAATACAAAATGACAAAACATATCAAGGTTAATTATATATTTTTCGACTATAAAAGTCAATCGTTTTTTTGAAAAAATGGCAGTTTCAAGAATTGTATGTGAAGTTTATATTGTATGGACGTGTTGAGAATGTTTTTAGACAATCAGCTGATGATGTCAAATCATACAGCGGTATATGGAAGTCAGAGCAGTTTTCGTTTGAGTTCATCTTTTATCCAGAAGCCTTTCTGAACTTTGCCGCCATGATAACGCATGATGCCTTTGCCGTGTTTTTCATTATTTTTCCAGCCGCCCTCGTATACATCACCGTTTGCATATTTGTATTCACCTTTGCCTGTTCTGTCACCATTTACAAAATCACCCTCGTATGTATCTCCGTTTGCCCATGTGTATTTACCTTTGCCGGTTCTCTTGTCGTTTACAAAATCGCCTTCGTATACATCACCTTTCCATTTGCCTTCACCCCAAGTATATTTACCTTTGCCGGTTTCTTCGCCATTTACAAAATCGCCCTCGTATATATCACCGTTTGTCCATGTAAATTTACCTTTGCCTGTTCTTTTGTCGTTTACAAAATCGCCTTGATATACATTTCCGTTTGAGAATGTGAATTTACCTCTGCCGTTTTTTTTGCCGTCTGCAAAATCACCCTCATATATATTTCCGTTTGCATATGTGTATTTACCCTTGCCTGTTCTTTTGTCGTTCACAAAATTGCCCTCGTATACATCACCGTCTGCCCATGTAAATTTACCTTTGCCATGAAAATCACCATCGAGCATATCACCTTCATATACATTTCCGCTTGCAAATGTAAATTTACCTTTGCCGTTTTTCTTGCCATTTACAAAATCGCCCTCATATACATTTCCACTTGCATATGTGTATTTACCTTTGCCGGCTCTTTTACCATTTACAAAATCGCCCTCATATATATCACCGTCTGCCCATGTGAATTTACCTTTGCCGGTTCTTTTGTCGTTTACAAAATCGCCTTCGTATACATTTCCGCTTGTCCATGTGAATTTACCTTTGCCGCTTCTTTTGCCATTGAACCAACTACCTTCATATATGTTACCGCTATCAAAAATTGCCTTTCCGTAACCGTTTGGCAATCCCGATACCATTTCACCGGTATATTTTATTTTTTCATCGTGAATCAATATTTCAACGAATTCATTGCTGTCCGTATCTCGACTTGTTTCCGAAGAAATATTTTCAGCAGACAGGTTGAATACATCGAAAATAAAATTTATGCGGCTTTCGATAAATCCGAAATCATCCTGAAGAAAGAGCCTGAAATTTATCAGTTCTTTTTCGTCACGGTTTGCCGCTGAAAGCAATATGTATAATTTTGCGCA
>CACXGC010000173.1 GCA_902767155.1 uncultured Ruminococcus sp.
CTCTTCTTGGCACTTTACTTCCCTCCTTCACAATAGTGGTGATTTCATAGGTACTCGAAAGGATCACTTCCGTCAGCACAGAGAGGTTTTCTATATAAAAATACATCTCTGTATTGCTAATTCGTTAAATCCTTTAGAATGAATTTGTCAGGCTATTATTTTTTGCCTGCCTTCGGACGCTTTGCACCGTACTTAGATCTTGACTGCATACGCTTTGCAACACCCTGTGCATCAAGCGTACCTCTGATAATGTGGTAACGCACACCAGGGAGATCCTTTACACGTCCGCCTCTGATAAGAACGACGCTGTGTTCCTGAAGGTTGTGACCGATACCGGGGATATACGATGTTACTTCGATACCGTTGCTAAGTCTTACTCTGGCGATCTTACGGATAGCTGAGTTAGGCTTTTTAGGTGTAGCGGTCTTAACAGCTGTGCACACGCCTCTCTTCTGCGGAGAGTTCTGGTCAATAGCTCTTCTCTTTTTAGAGTTCCAGCCCTTGAGCAGTGCAGGAGCCTTTGCCTTCTTCTCGGAAACTTCTCTGCCCTTACGAACTAACTGGTTAAACGTTGGCATTCTTGCACCTCCTTGCTTATTTTCTTACTATAATGCAAGCCCACTTTTTTATCATTCTGCTGTAAAATTCCCAACACAAAAGCAATTTTTGTTGCTGTTCACAACACCCTGAACTAAAAAAGGCTATTCGCCTGCAAGTATTGATTATACCACAGACAAACAGCCTTTGTCAAGTTTTATTTTTCGTCGAAATATCGGTTCTGCGAACTTACAGCTTTAAGAGGTTTTCTGTTTATGACGAAAACGTCGAACCGCCTTAATTACGCATTACGCATTTTTTATAATTTCTATGATTTTTTGCTCTGCGAGTGCCGCATCTGCTTTTCCACGGCTGTTTTTCATTACGAAACCGACCATAGCTTTTACAGCTTTTTCTTTTCCGGCAATATAATCGCTTACTGCTTTAGGATTATTTTCCACAGCCTGTCTGCAAAGATCATTCAGCACACTGTCATCAAGTCCGCCCATATCGCTCTCACTTATAAGTTCAGTCGCCTTTTTACCTGTTTCGAGCATTTTATCGAGCGTAGATTTTGCGAGATTCATCTTTATTTTTCCGCTGTCAAGCATCATTATAAGTTCGTTCAGATTTTCTGCCGAAACACTGACATTGAATTCTTCTTTCTCGGATTCTGTTTCAACGCTGCGGAAAATCTGTCCGATAATGAAATTAGCTGCGGTTTTAGGATTCTTAGTACCTTCCGATGCCTTTTCATAATACTCGGCGACTTTTCTGTACTTCGTAAGCAAAATTGCATCTGACTCCGGCAGACCAAGCTCACTTACATATCTTTCTTTCTTAGCTTCGGGCAATTCCGGAAGAGACTCTTTTATTTCCTCAACATAACTGCGTGGAACAGTTATCGTCACAAGATCAGGGTCACGGAAATAACGATAGTCATTTGCATCTTCTTTTCCTCTCATACCTGATGTTGTATTAGTAACATCATCATATCTGAGAGTTTCCTGAATAACCTTTTCGCCGCTTTCGATAAGGTCTACCTGACGGCTGTACTCATATTCCATAGCTTTTGCAATAAATGTTATGGAGTTCATATTCTTTATTTCGGTACGTGTTCCAAGCTTTTCACTGCCTTCCGGACGAACCGAGATATTAACATCACAGCGCATTGAACCTTCCTGCATTTTACAGTCAGATACGCCGATATAGCGCATGATATTCTGGAGCTTTTCGACATACTCCTTAGCCTCGTCAACACTGCGGAAATCAGGCTCTGTAACAATTTCGATAAGCGGTACGCCGCCACGGTTGTAATCCACAAGTGTATCACCACGGCGATGAACAAGCTTTCCGGCATCTTCTTCTATATGTATTCTCAGAATACGTATTTTTCTGCCGTTTGACAAAGCTATATAACCGTGTTCGCAAAGAGGTTTGTCATACTGGGATATCTGATACGCTTTCGGCAAATCAGGATAGCAGTAATTTTTTCTGTCCATTTTGGATATTTCTGCTATTTCGCAGTTTGTAGCAAGACCTGCACGAATAGCATACTCAACTACTTTTTTGTTAAGTTTCGGCAACGTACCGGGAAGTCCGATACATATCGGGCAACAATGTGTATTTGGTTCTCCTCCGAAAGCTGTTGTGCAGGAGCAGAAAATTTTTGTATTTGTAGAAAGCTCAACGTGGGTTTCAAAACCTGCGACCAATTCATACTTCATAGTAATTCTCTCCCTCCATCAAAGCTTTGCGCCAAAATCAGACGCACGGAACTGATTTGCTGTTTTTTCATACTGCCATGCAGCATTAAGAATTTTCGCCTCACAGAAACTGTCTCCTATAAGCTGCATACCTATCGGCATACCCTTTGCATCAAATCCGCATGGTACGGAAACACCGGGGAGTCCGCATATATTGACAGGAACTGTACATATATCAGTCAGATATGTTTCTACAGGGTCGCTTACAGCATGACCGTTTTCAAATGCTGTCATCGGAACTGTAGGCGCAAGAATTACATCACAAGCCTGAAAAGCCTTTTTGAAAGCCTGAACTATAGTGCCCCTGAGGTTCTGAGCCTTCTTGTAGTAAGCGTCATAATATCCCGAACTGAGCACATATGTGCCGAGTAGAATTCTTCTCTTAACTTCCTCACCGAATCCGGTGCTTCTTGTCTTTTTGACCATATCGTTTACGTCACGGTAGTTTTCAGCCTTAAAGCCGTAACGAATACCGTCATATCTGCCGAGGTTTGAAGATGCCTCTGCACAGGCTATGATGTAGTAAACAGGGAGCGCATACTTGAGTGACGGCATATTGAAATAAACTATCTCTGCGCCGAGTGATTGATAAACACTTATAGCATTTTCGACCGCAATACGTACATCCTCACGTATACCTTCGAGATACTCTCTTGCAATACCTATTTTCATACCCTTGATGTCGTTTTTAAGTGTATCACATACTGCCGCACCTTTTCGTCCCTGAGAAGTTGAATCCATCGGGTCATACTGTGAAATCGCATCATAAACTATTGCAGTATCCTCAACATTTGTAGTTATCGGTCCTATCTGGTCAAGGCTCGACGCATAAGCGATAAGTCCGAAACGTGAAACTGCGCCGTAAGTCGGTTTCATTCCGACAATACCGCAGAAAGATGCCGGCTGACGAATTGATCCGCCCGTATCCGAGCCAAGACCGTATACAGCGATATTTCCTCCGACAGCACTCGCCACACCGCCCGAACTTCCTCCGGCAACATGACCGACATTGTGCGGATTTTTTGCGCCGCCGAAATATGAATTTTCACAAGAAGAACCCATTGCGAACTCATCCATATTTGTTTTGCCGAGAAGTACGGAATTCTGTGCTTTCAGGATTTTCCATACAGTTGCATCATAGATAGGAGTATAATCTTCAAGTATTTTTGAACAGCAGGTCGTGCGTATACCGTCAGTAGAAATATTATCCTTGAGCGTCATCGGAATACCTTCAAGAAGGGATATTTCTTCTCCGGCAGAAATTTTTGCATCGACCTTGTCCGCAGTTCCCAAAGCTGTCTCCGGTGTCACCGTAACATAAGCATTAAGTGTGCTGTTATCCTTTTCAATTGCAGCAATATATTTTTCTGTCAGTTCTCTGCATGAGAATTCTTTTTTCACAAGACTCTCATGAAGCTGCATTATTTTACTTTCACTCATTCCTTCCACCGCCTTTTATTTCATGATATTCTTTACGAGGAAACAGCCGTCATCCTGATCTTTTGCATTTTTGAGAATTTTCTCTCTGTCATAGGACGGTACGACTTCATCCTCACGAAAGGCATTTGAAAGATTGTTTATGTTATCAAATTCTACACCCTCATCTGCCGCATTATTGATAGTGTCTGCAAAAGAAATGATTTCTCCCATATCCTTTGTCAGCTTGTCTATTTCGTCATCAGCGACAAAAAGCTTTGACAATATCGCTATTTTCATTATTTCTTCCTTGCTGACCATAAATTCACCTCATTCATATTTTATCCGCAGACATCACTGCCTGCGGATTGTCATTATTGATTAGCCGAATTACTCGCTTTCTTCTTCGTCATCGTCTGTTTCTTCGGCAGGTTCTATTTTTCCGCCTGAAAGACCATCTCCGCCTGTTTTTATAAGCGCTGCAAGAGCAGGGTCTACTTCATAGCTGTCCGCATTTGCATGGAATGGGTCATCCGAACCCTTCTTTATAAGCTTTTCGAGTTCGACATCTGTTTCAAACTCATCTGCGCTCTTTGTAGCAAAAGCATCATCTGTACCTTTTTTGATTATCTTGTCAAGACTTTCATGTTCAAAAATCGGTATTTCGACACGTTCCGGCTCAGGTTCTTTTACCTGTGGTTTAGGAGCAGGTCTTGCGACCGGTTTCGGTTTTACGGGTTCAGACTTTTTCACACTCTGAACACTGCTGACCAGTTTCTTTTGTTTCTTTGAACCGGTAAAAATAATCACGACTATAATTACTGCGATAATAGCACCTATAGCAACAACATAACCTATGACTGTTATAACATTTGAAACGATATCTTCCTGTTCTTCCGTAGAAGATGTGTCTATATCTCCGGCAGTCACACCAACAGCCAATTCCTGCTTTTCGCTTTCCTTGCTGAACTTTTCGGTGATAGCGGAAGTGTATACAGTATAATTGCCGATTGCTACCGGTGTAAATTCTGCGGAATAATATCCTAAACTGTCACGCTGTAACTCAATTTCCTGTCTGTCGCCGTTGTCTCTTGTAATTATTGCGACCATTTTCATAGTGTTGAGCAGGTCTATATCATCAACAACGGCATCCTTATTCTGTAAGCTTGATTTTATAAGAATAGGCTCGCCGAGACCTGCTGTTTCCGGCATAGTCTGGTTAACGTATACCGAATAGAAATCAAGCTGGGTTACTGTACAGTTTGTATTGTCTGCATTATCAAGATGCAGCGTATATATACCGCTTTCCGGATAGATAAGCTTTATGAGTGCATAGCTTGGAGTCGATGTAAATCTGAGTTTAGGATTATTTTTCAGCGGCACATTTACATTTGACGGAGATCTGAGAACAGGATTCATCTTGTTGATATTCTCCTGAGTTCTTATTATGACATTCACGTAAAATACGCTGTTATCCTTGATGATTATATTTACATTGCCTTCCTTGCTGATTTCTCTTTTAGTTCCCTCTATCTTGTAGATATCACTGAAAATATCGGATGTGATACCGGTCAGTTCCGATGATGATTTTGTTTCAAAAGACTTACCGCCCGTAGAACTTGCTATATTCTCAGTCTCACGTTTATCGAGAGTACCGTCATAGTTAAGACCTATGGTATATACGGGGATATTCATTTCGTTGAGTTTTGTAAGAGTTTCCTGAAGTTCCTTTTTGGAAGCGTCAAGAGTTCTCGGACCGTTGAGAAGATGGGTATTACCGTCACTGAGCAGAATTATAGCCCTATTCTTTTTGGCATCAGCTTTTTTCTGTTCTGAAAAAGTTTTCATTGCATTTGTAAGACCAAGAGCTATATCCGTATCGCCGTATGAATCATATTCAAGACTTGCAATCTCCTGCTTCACCTTTGAAAGAGCCTTATCGTCCTTGATATCCACTATTTTGCTTGAGGCCTTTATTTTTTCCGTATATACAGTGTAACCGACACCGCATGATTCGTCACAAAGGTCTACGAAAAGGTTAAAAGCATCAAGTGCTATCTTGTTCGGGTCAGAAGAAAGCATCGAGCCGCTGGCATCAAGTACGAAAATAATGTCCAGATCCATCTGACCGTCATCAGGCAATTTAACATCATCTTCTTCGGCTGCTGCCATAAATGTACATCCAAGAACAAGAACAAGAACAAGAACCAATATCAAAGCAACCGCTTTTTGCAACTTTGTTCTCATCTCACCTCATACTCCTTTCATTTATGAATTCATGTATACCAATATCGGACTGCGGGCGGTATGCCGTATTCCGCAGTCCGAAAGGATCTTTATCTTATTTTTATATGAACTTCCCTGAGCTGCTGTTCTGTAACCTCTGTCGGAGAGCCGAGCAAAAGATCCTGAGCATTGCTGTTCATCGGGAAAGCGATTACTTCACGAATATTTTCTTCTTCCGCAAGAAGCATCAACATTCTGTCAAGACCCGGTGCCATACCTGCATGAGGCGGTGCGCCGTAGCGGAATGCATTATACAGAGACTTGAATTTCTCTTTGAGAGTTTCCTCGTCGTATCCTGCGATAGAGAATGCTTTGACCATGATATCGAGATCGTGATTTCTCACAGCACCCGAACTTAACTCTACGCCGTTGCATACTATGTCGTACTGATAAGCAAGAACTTCTGTCGGGTCTTTTTCGAAAAGTGCCTGCATACCGCCCTGCGGCATAGAGAACGGGTTGTGTGTAAATATTACCTCACCTGTAGATTCATCTCTTTCATACATCGGGAAATCGGTGATAAAGCAAAGTTCAAACTTGCTTTTGTCTATGAGGTTAAGACGGTTTGCAACTTCTGTACGTATCTGACCCGCAAGTTTTGGTGCTTGATCGGCGCTGTCTGCGATAAAGTATATAACATCGCCTGCTTTTGAGCCGTTAATCTCTATAAGTTTTTCCCTGTCGCCCTCTTTGAGGAATTTATCAATCGGGCCGTCAAATGTCATATCGTCACGAACTTTTACATAGCCAAGACCCTTCATGCCTATAGACAGAGCAAATTCTTCCATATTCTTGAACCATTTTTTAGACTGTGACGAAGCACCAGGCACATTTATAGAGCGCACTGTCTTTTTGCGGAACGGAGCAAAGTCTGTTTCCTCGAACATAGGGCTTATGTCCTTTATAAGCAGCGGATTGCGGAGATCAGGCTTATCAGTACCGTAAGTTACCATTGACTCTGCAAAAGGAATTCTTCTGAAAGGCGGTTTTGAAACTTCCTTGTCTGAGAATTTTGTAAATGCGGCATAGAGTACCTCTTCTGCGACTGCGAAAACGTCATCCTGTTCAGCGAAAGCCATTTCAAAATCAAGCTGATAGAATTCTCCCGGACTTCTGTCTGCTCTTGCGTCCTCATCACGGAAACATGGTGCTATCTGGAAATACTTATCAAATCCGGATACCATCAGAAGCTGTTTGAATATCTGGGGAGCCTGCGGCAGAGCATAGAACATTCCCTTATGTTTTCTGCTGGGTATAAGGTAATCTCTTGCGCCTTCCGGTGAAGAGCAGGAAAGTATCGGTGTCTGTATCTCAATGAATCCCATTTCCGTCATTTTATTGCGAAGGAAAGAAAGAAGTTCTGCCCTCATCACGATATTGTTATGCACCTTGCGATTGCGAAGGTCAAGAAAACGGTATTTCAGGCGGACATCTTCCTTTACTTCTGTTGAAGTCTGAACCTCAAACGGGAGATTATTCGGTGCTTTTCCGAGTACGACGATATCCTCTGAATGTATCTCGACAGTACCTGTTTCGATCTTAGGATTTATAGTATCTTCATCACGCTTTGTAACTTTGCCGTTTACGGTAACGGTACATTCTCTGTTGATATTTTCAAGCAGTTTTTCGTCATGTACAACCACCTGAACAACACCGTAATGGTCTCTGATATCAAGAAACATAACTCCGCCGTGGTCACGGATATTTTCCACCCAGCCGGCAACTCTTACATTGCTGCCGATATCTGTTTCTCTTAACTCACCGCAATATTTTGTACGGTAACAGTTTTCTCTAAACATTATCTCTTTTTTCCTTTCGTCAGGTCATAAGCCGTTTTTATATTTATCATTCTTCCTCAAAAATTGAAAGAAGCTTTGCAAAATCCTCAGCAGCCATTTCGTCCGTAGAATTATGATAGAGTATAAGAGCATACTCATCATCCGGTGTACGAAGATTTTCGGGGATATTGAAATTGACTGAGCTAAGATACTGATCCCAATGTTCAAGTTTCCATGTATCTCTGTCGGAAGCTCTGTCGATCATTCTCTGGTGGCACACTTCGGGGTCGGTAACGATCCATATAACCGAGAGTTTTGCGTCATACTCAGCAAGTTTTTCTCTCAGTGAAGCAATATACTCATCGTCACGGATTTCTCTTGTGAACGGTGCATTAACCATTACAAGTTTTTCATACTTCAAAGCCTCGAAAGCAAGATCCATAATTACCTCATATTCGTAGTCACGGATTTCTTTTTCAAAGAATTCCGAGCTTCTGTTATAAGGCTGACCCGCAACAGCGAAAACCTGTTTTGAAAGCGGAATAAGTGTATCTTTATCGAGATAAACTATGTGTTTTATCTCGGTAGCGAGCTTTTTGGAAAGTCTTGTTTTTCCGCAGGCAGGAGGAGATGTGACGATAATCATTCTTTTTTCTTTCATTTTCTGAACACCCTTTACGTTATTTTATAAAATCCGATAACGGAATATCAAGGTAAAGCAAATAATACCACAATAGATAATAACATATTTATTCCAAAAAATCCATAGTTTTTTTAAATAAAGTTACAAAGGACTGTTGCAAAACGTAACTTTTTTTGCAGCAGTCCTGTTGTGAACTACCCATTGTCTAAAGCCAATGGGCTTCCTGCTTCATCGTCCTCGTAACCTACTAACTCCACAGGCGTA
>CACXGC010000174.1 GCA_902767155.1 uncultured Ruminococcus sp.
AGCCTCTCCTTTAGGGGAGGTGGCACGAAGTGCCGGAGGGGTTTGTGCAATCTGACGAAAGCATTAGAAATTTGCTCATTTATAGTATATATGTAATCCTTTTGTATCAAAGCTCGTTACGCTCAGATACAAACATATGAAGAAAATCACGGAAAACGGCTGACCATGCTTTCTCGTGGTGTTCTTCTTCCGGCTTCACGACTTTTTTCAGTTTATCAGCCGGATAAAATTCTTTCATAAAGCTGTATGTCTGTTCCATGAAAAAGCACATCATTTTTTCCTGTTCTCCTGTACCTCCGCAATACATATACAGATACGGCATATTGTCTGTCATCTTTGAGCGAAGCCAGTTATGAGCTTCTTCACTGACGTATATCATCTCAAGCGGAACGGGTGAGAATACTCCTGCCGCACAATACTTTTCCGGATGGCTTAAAGCAGTAAACAGAGACATCAGACCGCCGGATGAACTTCCGCAAAAAGCAGTATTTTTTCTGCCTGTCTTTACAGGGAACTGTTTTTCCACAGTCGGCATAACTGTATTTATCACAAAATCGTCGAATATTTCCCCGTCGGCGGACATAAATTTTTTTTGTTCTTCTGGAAAGTCCGGCGGATAATTTATTGTGCCCATGCCTGCCGGTGTAAGTTCGTTAGTACGCTGTAACGGGTTTCCGTCATTGTGTATTGCAACGATTATTGCGCCGCCGTTTCCGTTTTTCTGCTCATCTCTTACAGCCTCACGGGTGTACCAACAGCCGAATTGTACTGTATCATCTTCAAACAGGTTCTGACCATCAGCCATATAAATTACAGGAAAGGTTTCTCCATTTTCGTGTGCCGGAACGTATACACGGACAGTTTTATTTTCTTTTTCGGAATAAGGTAAACTGAGTCTGACAATTTCTTCGCTAACCATGACTAAAACTCCTTTACTGATTTGTGATTTTCCCTATGCATTTATTATAAACCATGGGCGGATATTTTACAATCAAGCTGTTCTGCTTTTTTTCAATCGTATTACAACAAAATAAACTCTCGTTTGATTTTTCGATGAAAAAACATACCTCATGCGATACGCTCAAAATCACGCTCAGAGGAAAAATTTCCGGCAATGCCTTCTGTTACAAAAATCCGGTTTTCGTCTGTCATGAGTATCATATCAAATTTGTCTTTATGCTTTTCCCAGAAAGAAACCGCCTTTTCTTTTCCCATGACAAAACAGGCTGTCGAAAGTCCGTCTGCCAATGTTCCGTCATTGCTGACTATAGTAACACTGCGGAGTCCGCTTTTTGCCGGATAACCTGTTTTTACATCCATAATATGGTGATAGGTTTTCCCGTTTTCTTCAAAAAAGCGTTCATATCCGCCCGATGTTATCACAGCCTTGTCACGCACACTGACTATACCAAGAAGCTTATTGGAATCCTGAGGGTTATCAGGGTCTGTAATGCCGCATTTCCATAAACTGCCGTCAGTTTTTGCACCGAAACATTGTACATTTCCGCCAAGTGATATTACTCCGGAAATGACATCGTACTTTTCAAATATCTGCATGATCCTTTCGCCGGTATAGCCTTTTGCTATGCCGCCAAAATCTATTCCCTGATTTTCGGCAAGAGATATTTCTCCGTCGGCATAATGAAGTTTATCGAAACCAATATATCCAAGAACTTTGTCAATTTCTTTTTGAGATGGAACAGACTGTTTTTCTTCTGTGAATCCCCATAGTTTCATCAGAGGATAAACTGTTATGTCATATGTGCCGCCGGTGTTATTGTATATCCATGAGGATTTTTCCAGAAGCAGCTGTACATCTTCCGAAAGTGTGCCCTTGCCGTCCGAATTTATATGGTATACTTCACTGTCAGGTTCTCCGACGGATAAAAGTTTGTCGAGACGCTTTATTTCCACGACAGCTTCATCAACTGCTTTTTCCGCCTGTTCGCCATATGCGGTAAGCATCATATATGTATCCATTGCAAATATTTCTTTTGTAGCGTGTGGAACGTCCACGTTGTTATTATCAGCATTTTCACAGCCGGAAAAAAGAAATATAACGGCTATCAGACATGATAATATCATTTTTTTCATTTCTCTCACCATCATGTAAATAATTTGTCGGGCAAACGTTTTATCAGCTCATTTGAAAGTATTCCGATTAATGTACCTGATGCCATACCGGTGAACCATAACGCCGCAAGATACCATGCAATACCGCTTGTATTCAATGCGAGCATAGCCACAAGTATTTGACCGATGTTATGGCTTATTCCACCGGCAATGCTAACTGTAACTGTCTTGAATTTTCCGGTCTTTTTCAGCAGTATCATAACAACAGTAGACAACATTCCTCCGGCAAGGCTGTACAGCATAGACATTATGCCACCGAAAAGCATTGATACAAGAGCTATTCTGAGAACATTAGCTGCCATAGCACTACTACTGCCAAGCTTATACAGAGTGAGAACTACTATGATGTTGGTAAGTCCGATTTTCATCCCCGGAATAGGGAAAAATGGCGGTATTTGTGATTCTATCCAGCTCAGTACAAGTGCGGCGGCAATGATAAGCCCGTAAAGTGCTGTTTTTTTGACATTTGTTTTCTCGTTTCTGTTCATAAGTGTCATCCTATTTTACAATGATATCTGTACTGTTTTGCTTTTTTTCGCTTTCGTTGCCGGTCACTTCCACTACAACTTTATGCGGCAGACAAATTATACTTTGCCCATCTTTGCTGACAGAACCCTGACGAACACAAAGTTTATCGGGACAGTCTGCATCTTTCATATAAGCCTGTCCATTTTCTATGACCAGTATATTCTCGCCTGTGGCTGATGAAATATTAACTGTACGGTTTTCGTTAAGGGAATAATATCCCTGAATCTTGCCGTCTATACGTACTTCTACACTTTTCCCTTTATGACTGCTCAGTAAAATAAATCCAATGATAAGTCCGCCGATAAGCATAAAAACTGCTATCAGAATAACATCATATGAAACATTCTTTTTATGCATAAAAATTTCTTCTTTCATTTCATCAAAATTCTTTGTTCTAAAGTATGACGGAGTATTATCTGAAAAAAAAGTTTTTTGTACAGATTGACATACAGCAAAATTGACTATATACTATATGATGTAGAGTTTACACACACTATTTCAAAACTATCAGGCAAGGAGAACTAAAATATGGATTTTATGGAAATCATTCACGTTATAGTGCCCATAGTAGTTGGTGCGGTTATCGGATATTGCACAAATTTCATTGCAATAAAAATGCTGTTCCGTCCGTACAAGGAAATACGTATCGGCGGTAAAAAACTTCCCTTTACACCGGGAATCATACCTAAAAATCAGTCACGTATGGCGACAGCGGTTGGGCGTACTGTAAGCCAGCAATTGTTTACTTCCGGCGATCTTACGGAAAATCTCCGCAATGGCTCTACACTTTCTGAACTGTCCAATAAGATAACTGACAGTATATTTACATCAGAAATGACAATTTCTTCAATATCGGATAAAGATGAACTTTCGCAGACTGAACTCGGCATTAAGATATCAAAGGGACTTTCTGCAAAGGCTGTCAAAAGGCTTTCTGAAACCGATATGAACCCTATAATAAAACCCGCAGTGCGTGAGATTTTAGCAGAGTATTTGAAAAATCCTATGGTAAGTATGTTACTTAACGAAAAGCTCCTTTCGGCTATCGACGAAAAAATAGAGGACGGTTTGAAATCCTACATAGAAAAAAGCGGTCAGGAAACTTTGGAAAAATATATCAGCGAGCAAATGGACCACATAGCCGAAAAAACTCTGAAAGATACCGTTACAGAATTTTCATTCGACAGGGAAACTATCAGTCAGGGCGTTCAGAATATGCTTGAAAAGGTTATCGACAAATTTGCTGTATCAGTTGCAGAAAGCATAGATATACAAAAAATTGTCACAAGTAAGATTGAGGCAATGGAAGTCGAACAGCTTGAAGAACTGCTTATGTCCATTATGAAAAATGAACTCCAGGCTGTCATAAATCTTGGTGCATTGCTTGGTGCTATCATAGGAGTTATAAACATTTTTATTTGATATTTCTACAAGTGTATTCTATCATTCTGAGGTTTTGTTGTCAACCGGTGGAACGGAATCGGTAAAACGTGCGGAATAAAAACTAAACGGTCAGCTTATGACGTATCTTTGTCAAAAGCTGACCGCTGTTGTTTTTAAACTAATTGTGAAATTTTCTTGATTTTTGGGTAATATTCGTCGATCGTATCAGCAGCCGCAGAAAGCATATATTCAAACAGCATATCATTGATTTTCGTTTCATAAAAGCTGTTTGTCATTTTGAAGTAGATCAGCCCTTCTGCAAGGTCAAGGCAGAAACTTCCTTCTTTCAAACGGTGGTTTATCATGCATACAGCGAGTGCCGTATCAGCTATTCTGTCCTTTTCCGTTTTCAGCGGCAAAGGAGAATACAGAGTAATCAGCATTTTTGACGCATTTATGCTGAACCAATAAACCTGCTCGATATCCTTACCGACAATACTGCATTTCACACTCAGCGATTTATCTTCCTTCTGATATTCAATTTCATTTTTTTCAAGCGTCCTGCACAAAGTAAGATAGTTTTGCCATGACTTGGTAGTTGTAAATGTCATAACATCGCCTCCAGTTGTTTTGAATATGTTATAACATAAAATTTATGCAAAATATCGGGAAATGAGGCTTTTTATTTATTTTGACAAAACTATTTTTCTCATATCGGACGCAAGGTACAATGAACCGAAGATTACAAGAGCATCATTTTCACCCATCTTTGAAAGTGCAAGCTCAAATGCCTGTTTCAAGTCATTACAAGGAATTGTTGACGGGCAATATTTTTTTGCAATTTCAGCAAGTTCTTCCGGATGCATTTTTCTTGGATTATCAGGCTCTACAGTTATTATCTCATCAAAAAGAGGTGCTGTAAATGACATTGCCGTTTCTGTATCCTTATCGGCGAGCATACCTGTAATAGCTATTTTTCTTTTGCCGCCGAGATATTTCTTTATGCTGTCCGCAAGAGCCTGTGTTCCGCCGGGATTATGTGCCCCGTCGAGAATTATGAGAGGTTTTTGGGACAATACTTCCATTCTTGCCGGAAAAGTAAATTTTCCGAAAGCAGAAATTATTGCTCTGTCAGGTATATTTAGTCCTATTTCACGGAGAGCTTTGAGTGTTGTATAGGCTGTCAGAGCATTTTTGACCTGATGTTCTCCGGAAAGGCGTACGAACAGCATAATATTATCAGGTTTGTACAGAAATTTAGTGCCTGTTATATGGGTTTCGAGAACAACAGTATCGGATGGGTCAGCAATAAAAAGACGGTTATTTCGTTCAACAGCTGTACGTTTTATTACTTTCATAGCTTCCGGAGGTTGGTCACCGTATGCTACTGTTATGCTGTCATTTTTGATTATGCCGCATTTTTCAAAAGCTATTTTGTCAAAAGTGTCGCCGAGAATTTTTGTATGATCGAGCGAAATCGAAGTTATGACCGAGGCGAGAGGGGGGGCGATTATATTTGTAGCATCAAATCTTCCTCCGAGACCGGTTTCTAAGACTACGATATCGCATTTTTCTCTCTCGTACCAAACTAAAGCTACTGCAAGCACAAATTCAAACTCTGTTATTATTTTCCCCTCGTCTTTCATTGTTTGTACAAGCGGAAACAATTCTTCGACAATATCGGCGAGTGTCTGCGGAGGTATCATTTCGCCGTCAATCATAAAACGTTCACGGAATTCAAGAACATACGGCGAAATAAACAAACCTGTTTTAAAACCTGATTTTGTCAAAGATGACGATATAAGTCCTGCAGTACTGCCTTTTCCGTTTGTACCTGCGATATGCACAAAACGGAGTTTCCTGTCCGGCGAGCCTATACGGTCAGTGAATTCTCTTATACGTTCCAGTCCCGGCTGACTGCCGAATACAAGAAGGGAATTTATTTTTTCTACTGCCTGTTCATATGTCATTGCAAAAACCCCTGTTCTTTTTGTTATACGAGAAATATTTGATTTGTGTCAGCGTATAAGCATGGAAAACATTATTGAGAATACGGACGGTAGATTTATTTTTTCTGCATCGTCAACAGATGTTACTGCCCATACGCCGACCTTTTTTCCGGCTTTTTTATAAATAACTTCTCCTACTTTATCGCCTTTTTTAATTGGTGCTTCTACGGTTTCGGGTATGGAAAGCTCGTATGTTATTTCCTGCTCTCCGCCTTTTTTTACGAGAAAAGCACCGTCAACCTTTGTTTCTGTGCGTATGCTGTCTGTCATACCGTTTGTGACTTGAATGTTTGAAAAAGCTTCTTCCGGTGATTTCGGGGAAAACATAGTATAATTTGCGAATCCGAAATCAAGCAGTGCCGCTGCATCGGTAAAACGCTGTTTTCCGCTTGCACTGCCGAGTACGACCGCAATAAGACTTAGACCGTCTCTTTCAGCTGTTGCGGTGATACAGCTTCCTGCCTGAGAAGTTGTTCCTGTTTTCAGTCCGGTAATACCCTTGTAGCTTTTGAGAAGTTTATTTGTATTCACAAGCTGAGTTTTTCCGCCACGCAGATTATCCATCCATATTTTGCTGTACTTGAATATTGACGGGTGCCGGATAAGTTCTCTTGACATCAGTGCTACATCATATGCACTTGTTACATGACCTGTTTCATCAAGTCCGTTGCAGTTTTTGAATACAGTTTCTTTCATGCCGAGCTGTTTTGCTTTTTCGTTCATACGGGCGACAAATTCATCTTCCGAGCCGCATATATGTTCCGCAAGAGCAACGGCCGCATCATTGGCACTTGCTACGATGGTTGCCTTGACCATTTCATCTACAGTCATGGTTTCTCCAGGTTCAAGCCAGATATCAGAGCCGCCCATTGACGAAGCGTGTTCGGAAGTTGTCACAATATCGCTCCATTTTAATCTTCCGCTGTCGAGTTCCTCCATAACCAGAGTAAGTGTCATAACTTTGGTAATAGAGGCACAAGCCCGCACTTCATGGGGATTTTTTTCATACAAAACTTCGCCGCTTGAAGCATCCATCAATACGGCCGACGGCGCAGAAATTTCATTTTCCGACAATGCATCAACATTTGTCGGCAAAGAAAAAAGCAATGCTGATACCGATAAAACCGTGCAGAATAATTTTCTGAATCTCATAAGAAAAAACCTCCGAAAATTTATCTGCTCTATTCTATGCCTGATTTTCAAATGAAATGCACTGTCAATTGCGGTATCATGGTCAGCAATTACAGATAAGATGTTATCATTTTTAGAATACGTTGTCAATACTGATTTGCCATGTGAATTATGATATCGGATCTATTCCCGATTCGTGGGAATATGATTTTTTACCTACTTGATTTACAAAAATATTTTGTAAACCGAATGAAAATCATGTCGAAAAATTGCACAAAAAAGAAAATCAAATACCAATCACTGTCCACAACTTAAGCGTTTGAAGAACATATAACAATATTGAAAAATGCAGATATAAAGCCACAGGGCATATCTGTAAATTTTCGGATAATTCCTTAAGTTGTTGATAGTGAAATACCAA
>CACXGC010000175.1 GCA_902767155.1 uncultured Ruminococcus sp.
ATCAGTTTTGGATTCCTCGGAAGTTTCGCTTGTTTCAGCGGAAGACTCATCAGTTTTGGATTCCTCGGAAGTTTCGCTTGTTTCAGCAGAAGACTCATCAGTCTTAGATTCCTTGGAAGTTTCACTTGTTTCAGCGGAAGACTCATCAGTTTTGGATTCCTCGGAAGTTTCGCTTGCTTCGGAAGATGTTGTTTCAGTGGTTTCAGAAGTTTCGGTTTCCTCTTTTACAAGAAGTTCTGCTTCTTCATCAATAGAACCCTTGTATATCATATAGTGTACGTCGTCGATAGTTTTTACAGTAGCAGTTTTGTCTTTCAGTTCCTTGATAGTCTTTTCAACTTCTTCGGGAAGGTTTTTATCCTCAATAACAGCTGTTGCTCTGACAGAAGGCACAGTTTCTGTTTCAAAATCTGTCTTGTATTCTGCGTCGATAGCAGAAGTCTTTTTGCCTGAGTTCAGCTCGTTTGCATATTTTGCAAATTCGTCCTTGACTTTATCCTTTGTTTCGGAATCTATATCGGTTTCGTTGCCTTCCTCATCTTCTGTTTTGAACGAATATGACAGGTAGTAATAACTTGTGTACTTTTCCTTGAAATACTTTTTCAGTTCATCATCGCTTACAGCTTTTGGACCGTCTTTACCATAAACGTAGTCGAAAAGTTGCTCGTAACGGTAAGGATATACACCATAGATATCTGAGAATGTCTGAACACTGACTCCCATTTCCTTATAAAGATCCATATATCCTGCGTCAAAGTACTGAGTATACATACTGACCATTGATTTCAGGTAGCTGCCATCATCTTCAAGCTTATAGTCGTGACAGAGTTTTTCTACTGTGAGATATTTTTTAGCTTTGTCTTTTGCCTCTTCTGTTATCCACTCGAAAACGTCCTTGCCCTCTACTTTCTTACCGCTGAGACCATCTTCCGCAAGGTCAACGGCTGTGCCGCTTTCTTCCTCGATTTTTGAAGCTGCGTCATTCATTGCGGAAAATGTGTAATAGATCCATGCACCATTAGAGAGAGTTTTCTGGCTTGTTTTGTAGCTCCATGAAGTATCGGAGCAGCCCGACGCTGCAAAAAGCATTGCAGAGGCACTAAACAGTGCCAACGGTTTTGTAATTTGCTTTATTCTCATTATTCTTCTTCCTTTCAGAATTATATAGGCATATAAGCCTATTATACAACAAAAAAATTGCAAAGTCTATAAAAATTTTGATTTATTTGTGCTGTTTTTATTTTACGTAATAGAAAATCCGCTTGCCGTAAAAAGCAGGCGGATAATTTTTTTACTCTTTGTCAACTGTGCGGATTGTGATGGAATTTATTATTGGCTGCTGATCGGCAGGTATTGTTCCGTTGTTATCCGTAGGTTTGGCATCATTACAGATTTTGTCCACGATATCCATACCTTCTGTTACACTGCCAAATGCTGCATAATTTCCGTCGAGTGACGGGTAATCTTTGTGTACGATGAAAAACTGCGAGCTGGCACTGTCCATAGAATACGAACCTCTTGCCATAGATACAGTACCTCTTTTGTGTGACAGATTATTCTCGTGACCATTATTAGTAAATTCGCCGATTATCTCTTTTCCGGAGCCGCCAGTACTATTTCCTTCCGGGTCGCCGCCCTGCATCATGAAATCTTTAATGATTCTGTGGAATGTAAGACCATTGTAAAAACCGGAATTTGCAAGGTTTACGAAATTATCAACAGTTATAGGCGCAACATCGGGGTACATCTTGAATGTTATCTTGCCGTAATCCTTTATATCAATATCGGCATAATAGTCTTTTGTCATGTCGAGATTCGTTTCAACGGATTCTTGTGAGACAGCAGATATTTCCGAAGGTTCCGACTGGGTTGAAACTGTGCTTGCTGTTGAATCGGAAGTTTCTTTTTTGTCACTGCCGTCAGAGGTTAATGCAACTATTATCAGCAACAATATTATGGCTGCGAAGAAAACTATTGTTCCTATAATAATCGGCGGCAGACCGGTTTTTTCTGATATCTGTTTTTTCATGGAATCAGTTCCTTTCTGTTTTTCTACAAAGTCTATGATACCACATTACAGAATAAATTTGAACGATTTTTCGCAAAAAAGTTTCTGAAAAAAATTTTTTCCCAAGAATTTGACCTTTTGGGGTCAAATTTTCCTGTTTTTTGAGGGACTATTGAAAGGGGGTATTGAATGAAAGACATAAACAGACCTTTGACTGCAAAGGAAAAGCGTTTCTGTAGCTTTTACGTCAGCAGCGGAAATACAAGAGAAGCTGCCGCTGCTGCTGGTTACAGTAATCCTGATAAGGCGGGCGCATCTCTGATACTTCGTGACGATATAAATGCGCAGATAAGAAGTTTGTACCAAATCTATACTAAAAATGCCCGTGAAAAGGCAAGAGCCGGTTATGAAAGACTTGCTTTCGGTAATGTTTCCGATGCTGTAAGGCTCATGTTTGAAGAAAATCCGGCTGATAAAGACCTGAACGGTTATGACCTTTTCAATGTCGCAGAAATAAAACGCCCGAAAGACGGCGCTATGGAAATCAAATTCTTTGACAGAATAAAGGCACTGGAAAAACTTGAAAGTCTGGAGGAAAATGTTCAGGATAATGTCTCACGCTTTTACAGCGCACTTGTCGGAAGTATTAAAAATAATTCCGAAGATTGCACTCAGGAAGAGGAGGAATCTTTTGAATGAAATTTACTTCGTTTTCGCCAAAACAGCTTAAAGTACTTCGCTGGTGGTGTGACGGAAGCGGTACGGAAAATTATGACGGTATTATATGTGACGGTGCCGTACGCAGCGGGAAAACTCTTTGCATGAGTGTTTCATTTATCGCATGGGCTATGGCAAGTTTCGACAAGGGAAGCTTTGCTTTATGCGGAAAAACTATACGCTCGGTAAAACGAAATCTTGTTGTACCGCTGCTTGAGGTTTTGAATGACCTCGGATTTGAAGTCAATGACAGACTTTCTTCAAATATTCTTGAAGTTTCTGTCAGGGGAAGGAAGAATACTTTCTACCTTTTCGGGGGTCGTGACGAGAGTTCGGCGGCTTTGATACAAGGTATAACATTATGCGGAGTTCTGTTTGACGAAGTTGCTCTTATGCCTCGTTCTTTTGTGGAACAGGCTGTCGCAAGATGCAGTGTTGACGGTTCTAAACTTTGGTTCAACTGTAATCCTGAATATCCTCAGCATTGGTTTTGCCTTGAATGGGTGAAAAAGACCAAGGAGAAAAATCTATTTTATATGCATTTCGTTATGCAGGATAATCCTTCACTTTCAAATGCGATGCTGATGCGTTACAGGAAAATGTATTCCGGCAGTTTCTACCAACGTTATGTACTGGGAAAATGGACGGCGACAGAGGGACTTGTATATCCTTTCATGTCAGAAGAAAAAATGCTGTATGATGTTCCGAAAGAAGATTTTGACGATTATGTGATTTCATGCGATTACGGAACGGTTAATCCGTCATCGTTCGGACTTTGGGGACTTTGTGACGGAATCTGGTATCGAATATCGGAATATTACTACAGTTCACGCAGGGAAGGAACTTCAAGAACTGATGAAGAACATTACGAAGGTTTGTGTACTCTTGCCGGTGACAGAAATATTTCATGCGTGATTGTTGACCCGTCTGCGGCAAGTTTTATTGAAGTTATAAAGCGGCACGGAAAATTCCTTGTTATGGCGGCTGATAACCGTGTCATAGACGGAATACGTCAGGTCAGTACTGCTTTGAAACAGGGTGATATCAGAATTTGCCGCTGTTGCACAGACTGTGTGCGTGAGTTCGGTCTTTATCACTGGGAAAGCGGCGGCAAGGATGCGCCTTTGAAAGAAAACGATCATGCAATGGATGATGTCAGATACTTTGTTTCTACGTATCTGAACGGATATCAGGACAGCGGTATTTTTGCTGTGGCACTTGATCGCTGAGCAGTATCCGGCAAACACATTCCGGTTGCAGTGAGTTTTTTCACTGCGGGGTCAGGGGAGAAATTATAACAAAGTGGGGAATGTGTAACATTAATAATATGGTGTAAGGGGTGAAAATTTGGGTTGGTTTAATAAAAAGAAAAATAGTGAGAGCTTTGCTGTGCAGACAGCAGCCGGCGAAGGGAAAAATCATCCTTTCGCAAGCATAAGAAATTATCGTCCGCTTGGAATGTATGAAAAAAATCTGTACAGATCACTCAGGGAATCTGTTCCAATAATTGATGCGGCGATTTATAAAATTGTCCGTCTTACGGGAGGCTTTAAAATTCAGTGCAGTGACAAGTACGTTCAGAAAAAAATTTCAGCATTTCTTGAAAATGTTCGTGTGAACGGGATATCAAGCGGTATATACAGCTTTATTTCCGAATACCTCGAACAGCTTCTGACATATGGTACTGCTGTGGGAGAAATAGTACTTGGTGCAGACGGTCAGATTGCTGCTTTGTATAACAGCTCACTCGATAATGTTGAAATACGCTGTGAAGATGATCCGCTTGATGTTGCAATATTTGTCAATGACGGTTACGGCAGTAAAATACCTGTACGTTATCCTGAACTTATTCTTTGCAGTGCTGTAATGCCTGAACCGGGAAATGTTTACGGTACTTCAATTCTGAGAGGTCTTCCTTTTGTAAGTGACATTCTTCTCAAGATTCTTAACGCTGTCGGCACTAACTGGGACAGGATCGGAAATGTTCGTTTTGCGGTGACATATAAACCTGGAGAAAACGAAAGAAATCTCAATAAGGAAAGAGCTATGATGATAGCTTCCGAATGGAGCAAGGCAATGAAAAGCAGTGAACCGAGAGATTTTGTTTCTGTGGGAGATGTAAGCATAAAGGCTATAGGCGCAGATCAGCAGATACCGGACAGTCAGGTTCCTGTGCGTCTTATACTTGAACAGATAGCCGCAAAACTGTCAATACCACCGTTTCTGCTTGGGCTTTCGTGGTCCACGACAGAAAGAATGTCATCTCAGCAGGCAGATATGCTGACAAGCGAACTCGAATATTATAGGAGTATACTAAACGGCTGTATCAGAAAAATCTGCCGCACATGGCTTATGCTTAACGGCTTTGTCAATGATTTTGAAATAGTCTGGGATAATATAAATCTTCAGGATGAAACAGAACTTGCAAAGGCAAGACTTTACAACGCTCAGGCAAGTGAAATAGAACAACGTATTAAAAAGGAGGAGTGATTTTGGAAAGAAAAAATTTTCCCTCGGAAGAGGAACTTGGTCAAATCAACAAATATACAAGACGACAGTTTGCTTCTGATGAAGTGTATGTTTTTCCGCTGACTCTCTGCGATAACGATATCGACAGGGATAACGAAAGATTTTCTGTTAATGCGCTGAAAAAGCTTGCAGAACTGTTTACCGGCGTAACAGGAGTTACAGACCATGACCCGAAAAGTGACAACCAGTGTGCAAGAATTTTTTCGTGCAAAACGGAATTTGTTGACGGAAAGAAAACATCCGACGGACTTGATTACTGTCGTCTTTCGGCAAAAGCTTATATGCCCCGAACAGAAAGCAATTCCGATCTCATAATACAGCTCGACAGCGGAATACGTAAAGAAGTAAGCGTCGGCTGTTCGGTGGCAAAAAAAATATGTTCTGTCTGCGGAAAGGAAACCGGAAAATGCGGTCATGTTAAAGGCAGAATCTATGACAGTAAAAAGTGTTTTGTCACACTTGACGAGCCTACAGACGCATATGAATGGTCGTTCGTTGCAATTCCGGCTCAGAAGTCGGCAGGCGTTACAAAATCTTATAATAAAGGAGAATGTCATTTGGATATAGAAACAAAATTGTTCAGCGGAACTGAACAGGAATTTTCGGCAGAAGAAATGGAGATGCTTGCGGACAGTTTCCGCACTCTCAAGGCAAAGGCGGCAGACGGTGAAGCTTACAGAAGAAAGCTTGAAGCAGAAATAAATAAACTTGCAGCTTTTACACTTCCCGAACTCAAAAGAGATACACTCGATTATATTACAAGCAAAATGAGTGCTGTTCAGCTTGAAGAACTAAGCAATGCCCTTTCAAAAAAGGCTGCACAGACTGCGCCGCTCAAGCCTCAGCTCAGTCCTGTGAAAAATACGAAAAACAACTATAATGCATTTAAAGGAATTTAAGGAGGATTTTTTTTATGAAAGTTTCATTTAACGGTTTCGGAGAAAATACAGCTACCTTTGAAATACAGGGTACAGTCACTGCCGGTACACCGGTCATGGTTACGGCAAACGGTAAAGTTGCCGCTGCAAACGGTGCTTTTTGCGGTGTTTGCACAAATGTCAGAAACGGATATGCCGCTGTACAGATGACCGGCTATGCCACTATCCCTTATACATCACAGCCTTCGGTGGGATATTCAAAACTGTCTGCTGCAAGCGGAAAAATTACCGCTGACAATGAAAACGGCAGAGAATACCTCGTTATTGATGTCGATACTACCGCTAAGACAGCGGGAATTATGCTTTAATTGAAAGGAGTTTTTTATATATGGCATTTTATGATTCTATCAGACTTGAAAAAGGTATGTACGGAAACAGTACAAAATCATTTACAGAAATTCTTGAAGAACTTGACCCTTCCGAAAATTACAAGGGTACTGAACTTGAGGGGCTTGATGCATACCAGCGTCAGCTTAAAAGATATGATATAAAAGTAGGAACAGATCGTTCGGATCAGGTTCAGAAGTTTTTCCAGACCTCGGACAGCGCAGCGCTTTTTCCTGAATATGTTTCAAGAGCTGTAAGACAGGGCATTGAAAGAGCCGATGTTCTTTCAGATATTATTGCAGCAAAAACTGTTATCGACGGTATGGATTACCGTTCGGTTGTCTCTGAACCTTCTGACGATGAAAAACAGCTTAAACCTGTTTCAGAAGGCGCATCTCTTCCACAGACTGCTATACGTACCGGCGAAAATCTTGTCAAGCTCCAGAAAAGAGGCCGTCTGCTTGTTGCTTCGTATGAGGCAGTGAAATTTCAGAAACTTGACCTGTTTACGGTAACACTTCGCCAGATTGGTGCACACATTGCCCGTGAACAGCTCAAAGATGCAGTTGATGTTCTTCTGAACGGTGACGGCAACAATAATGCTGCGGTAACTGTTGCTGCAAATACTAACGGTTCTATAGCCTATAGCGATCTTGTAGATCTTTGGGCAAATGTTTCGCCTTATGAACTTAATACAATGCTCGCTCCTACAGATGCTATGACAAAGCTGCTTTCCATGACCGAAATGAAAGACGCTCAGGCAGGTCTTGATTTTCACGGCAGCGGAAGAATGATAACTCCCCTTGGTGCCCAGCTCCTTCATATTCCTTCTATCAGCGGAAATAAGATCATTGGTCTTGACAAAAACTGTGCTCTTGAAATGGTTCAGTCGGGTAACATAATCATTGACTATGACAAGCTTATCGATAGACAGCTTGAAAGAGCTTCCATAAGCTGTATTGCGGGATTTGCAAAAATATTCCCTGATTCTGTCAAGGTACTTACATATTGATTGGAGGAATGACGGTTGAATATTGAAAATATTATCGAGATATTCTGCCGTCTGTCAGGAATTAGTGCGGAAAATGTGTCGGGATTCAGATTTCTTTGCGAAAATGCGCTTATGTACGTACAGTCAAGACTGAAACCCGATGCTGATGTTACAGGCGGTGGCAGCAGAATAAATTATGCTGCTGCCGCACTCGCATATTACCGCTATATTCTCCTGAATGTAACAGGCGGCGATATCGGTGAAATAAAAGTCGGAGATATCAGCACAAAATCTTCTTCGGCAAAAGAACTTGAGGCTGCTGATAAATTTTGCAGAGATGCTTTTGAAGATATAGCAGAATTCTTAGAGAATAACGAATTCATATTCACATCGGTTTAATGATTTTGCGGAGGTTGCGATGAAATCAATTCACAAAGCTATACAAAAACTCGGTACGGAAATTCATATTAACGGAAAAATCGGAATGGCTGTTATATATCCTGTAAGATACACCCAAAAGGAAAACGGCGGAGAAAAGACAACTTCTTGCGGTATAAGTGACCCACACAGGTATTTTTGTTATACTGATGCGGAACTTATGTCCGGCTCAGAATATGGTGATATTGTCACGGATTCCGAAAATGAATACTATGTACTGTGGACAGATGAAGTAAAGAGCAGATTTGGAAATTATGCAAAAGCTTGTATGCGAAAAGTTGAAAGGAGTGAATGACAGTCGGATGAGTTATGCATTTACTATGTATGAAACAGTAAACCAATCCGGAATTTTATCGGAAATGTGTTGTATCCTTGAATATCAGGGCGAAAAGATACCGTTTCCGCTGAAAAAAAATTATCTTGTTTTCGGAACGGAACTCGAAGAAGGTGATTTTCTTCTCGGGGACGATGGAGAACCTCAGATCAGGGAAGTTATGATAGTCGAAATACTTACGCCTGAATATTATAACGGCGAATACTGCCGTGAATGTGCGAAAGACGTATGTATGACTATTGTCGGTCTTGACACCGAAAAACGCATAAATTCTTTATCGTCAGGGAAATGCGAATATGATAAAGATCTTTCCGGCTATCGTATAAGACTGAAATTTGGTCTTCGTGAGGTGAAAAGAAACGAGGTGAGCAGTTATTTACCGTGATGAAATTTGTGTTTGCGGACGAGACGCTGAAATAATTATTGACGGGAAAAAACTTATGCAGGCTGAAAATATTGAAATCCGCAAAAAATCAGAAATTCACCGTGTCAGATCGTGTTTCAGAAATGATGATGCGGCACAGATACACGGACACTGCACGTACAAGGCAGTTATGACAGGACTGCGCTTTAAAAGTCCGTTTGAGAATTGTAATTTCGCTGATCTCGATAATTTTACGCTCAGGGTCGCAATTGATAATATGGTCTACATCCTCAAGGGCTGTTTATGGGATGATTTCTATGCAGCTGCGGATAAAAGACAGTTCAGGGAGCACATTAGTGTGACCGCACTGATTATGGAAACGGAGGATGAAAATGCAGGAAATTGATACTACAGACTATGATTATACTGACGAAGCTTTTGTATTGAAAACACTTTCAGAACAAATACGCAGCGATATGATGCGCTATGAAAGAAAGCTTGATGCGGAGGAGGAAGTTGATGAGAACTGACGGCAAAATGAGTTACAAGGATTATATTTTCCCGATAAATCCTTCTGTTATAAAAATAGTTCACGGCAGAAAAATAGCCGCAGAGGATATTCCCTACGGAAATGATACAGTAAACGATCTTGGCGGCAAAAGAAGGATAATAACCGGTGAGGGTGAATTCTGCGGAGATAACTGTGAGAATGATTTTCTCGGTCTGAAAAAAGTTATGGACGAGGGCGGCAGCGGAATGTTATATATACCTTCACAGAAACCTGTATGCGCTGTTGCTGAACTTCTTGAAATGACAGCATCGGATACCGAAAATCTGATATGTTATCGTTTCCGCTTTGTAGAATGTTTTGAAAATTCTTCTCCGAGGCAGGATGCCTATCATTTTGCCTCGGAAGACGAGTGTCTGTGGGATATTGCTTACCAATACGGCATTAGCATAGATATCCTTACGGAATGTAATCCGCATATATGCCGTCCGGATATTAATCTTGATGCCGGAGAAAGGGTGAATTTATGCTGAACTATGAACTTACCGATATAAACGGAATGAAAACTGTATTCACGAAGCCTCTCCAAATGAGCATAGTATCATCGGAAGACGCTCCGGCAGACAGTTTTTCGGCAGTTTTTTCTGTGACAGGCTCTATTCCTGAAATATACAGCGTATGCGTCAGAAATGGCACGGATATATTGTTTTTGGGCTTTGTTGACGAACAAACAGAGGAAACAGCGGCTAACGGTGTTTTGCTGAAAATACGTGCAAGAAGTTCCGAATCGCTTTTGCTTGACAATGAGGCCATGCCGTGCAGATATTGTATGCCGTCGTTGCAGCTTATATATGAACGTCATCTGAAACCGCTCGGATTCAAAGCTTTTGAGGGTACAAAGAAAAGTTGTATCGGCGAATTGGTCATATCAAAGGGGATGAGTGAGTGGCAGGTGCTGAAAAATTTCTGTGAAAAATTTTACGGGACATCGCCGTATATATCGAATGACATGATTGTACATACAGGAGAAAACAGAACTGCTGATACGCTCCTGATAAATGCAAACGATTCTACAATAAAGATTGTGCGAAAGCTGAAACGAAGTGCAGTCATTTCTGATATATACGCTCGTACATATCGTGCAGGCGGTTATGAAATGCATTTCGGCAATGATTTCGCTGCAAAGCATGGTATCGTCCGAAAAAGATATGTCAATACTCTTGAAAGCGGCAAAAATTCCATATTGTTCACGAAAAAACTTCTGGACGAAAGCAGCGGAAAGTATGAAAGCTATCTCATAGAAAAAAATGGAATAATACGCTGTCATGTCGGTGATTTTATTCGCATGGCAGGAATTTCTGAAAACGTGAGAGTAAGCGAAATACATCACGTTATGACCGGAAAGGGCGAACATACAAGAATTTATTGTGAGGTGATGCATTGATGTGGCTGTCAAGAAGTTTTTTGAAAGAAAAGAAAGATCGTTATGCTTCGGTCGGCGTGGTCGGCGGCAGTGAAGATGTAAGAGTTTCTGCTGCTTCGGAAAGTGGTACGGAACATTGTGCCATGGTCGTACCCGCCGGTATGATAAGTGTTCCTTCAAAAGAGGACGAGGCAGTTATTATTGAAACAAAGGATTGTCCGGTTTGCGTGGGAGTTAAAAGAGGTTACTACGGTAATAATTACTCTCCCGGTGAAGTTATTTTGTTTTCGGATGGGGGAAGCAGAATTCTGCTTGATAATCAGGGAGATATTTATATCACTGCCGGACATCTTTATCTGAACGGGGAGGAGATTGGAAATGCCTGATTTTGAAATTTCCGGCGAACAATACGGTATGCCTGATGAAATGACGCAGGGAAATGATACTGTAAGCCGGATTTTCACAGCTCTTTGTGCTATGAGAGGAAAATATATATATGACAGGGAACTGGGGAGCGTTATACGCCCTACAACTAACTATACGGAAAATGACAAAAATTTTATCGAATCAGCCGCACGTATGGCGTTGAAAAGAATTCCGGCGGCAGAAGTGACAGGTATACGACTACAAAACGGTAAAGTTTACATTGCTGTCAGTGTTGGCGATTTGCAGACGGAAATAGAAATAGGAGATGATAATAATGGCATACAGCTATAGTGAAATATTGCAGAGAATGAAAAATACTTTTCGTACTCTCACAGGAAAAGAGGCGGACGAGTGCAGCGACATAGGCATACGTCTTAAACTGCTTGCCGGAGAAATATATTCAATGGGTACATATGCTGATTGGCTCAAAAAACAGATGTTTTTTACCACAGCTTCCGGTGAACAGCTTGATAATCATGCCGCCCAGCGTGGTCTTGTAAGAAAATTGGGTCAAAAAGCAGAGGGAATTATTGTTTTCCGCACAAATGTATCTATGGAGTACGATATGGAAATACCTGCCGGAACTGTATGCACTACAGCGGACGGTTCTTTGAATTATCTCACGCTTGAAACAGTTACGATCCGCAGAGGAAGGGATTATACATATGCACCTGCTCAGGCAGAATATTCCGGAATCAGATATAATGTTGGTCCGAGAAAGGTAAACACCATTGTTACGTATTTTTCTGTTGGTCTGAATATCGAAAATTCAAGCGAATTTTACGGCGGTACAGATGACGAAAGCGATGATGAACTTCGTGAAAGAATCGCAGACAGTCTGAGGTTTATTGCCAATGGCGCAAACGAAAAATATTACCAAACAGCGGCAGAATCAGTTGACGGAGTGCAATCAGCTTATGTATATATGGGAAATCCTTCTTCGAGAACAGTTAATGTTGTCATAGGCGGAAGGGGTGTTACTTGCAGTGCACAGACAGCCGGTGAAGTATACTCAGCCTTATCACGAGTAAAATGTGTTGGTATTTCGTTAAATATACTTCCGGCGGTTACGACCAACTATTCGGTCAATGTGCAGATTTCTGTAAAAAGCGGCTACGTTTCGGATACGGTCAAAGCTGATGTGCGTCAGGCAGTCACGAACTATTTCCAGTCGCTCAGAGTACATCAGGATGTTTTGATTGCAGAAATAGGCAGAGTTATACTAAATGTAGACGGAGTGAAAAACTATACTTTTAGTAATATGGCTGATGCAAGTATATCGGAAATACAGCTTGCGGTGCTTGACAATATAACAGTAGGTGATATATAAAGGAGCGGGATATGAGCGAGTTTGAAGTGATGTCCTGTCGTTTGCAGGAAACAGGACTTTATGACATACAGGAAGGAACAATAGTTTATGCTGAGCTGAAAGCATATGCTGCCGGATTGGATATGTATTTTGATATTCTCAAGGAAATAGCGGATGAACATCTTGTTGCAAGTGCGAACAGTTACGGACTTACGATGTACAGCAATATTATTTCTGCACCCAATATTGATAATACAACCGATGGTATAAGAGAAAGCATACTGAGTGCCATGTCGGTTGGATACAGTGACAGGCGATTGTCCGATTATGAAAAGCTTCTTGGAATTTATAATATTCACGGAACACTGAGCGAGGAGAACGGAAATATAATAATCCATTGTACTGAATCGCCTGACAGTGCGACCGAAGCATTTATTGAGGCACATATAGCGAGATTTGCTCCGGTATTTTCGACCATTACTTTTGAATAGTGCAAAAAAACGGCTGCCTGCCAAAAAGCAGACAGCCTGATTTGTTTCAGAAACTATTCAGTTGCTTACAAATTAGTCCTTAACAGAAGCTTTCTTTGTCATAACAACAGCTGTGCCGAGAGATGCGAGAACAACAGCTACGAGAGCAACAGCAGAAGTTGTGTCGCCGGTTGCAGGAGTTGTTGTGTCGGTTTCTTCAGCCGGCTTAGAATCAACAGTAGTATCTTCCTGTGAAGGTTCATCGTTGTTTTCAGCGCCTGTTGTAGCAGGTGTTGTGTCTTCCTGTGAAGGTTCATCTGCCTGTGAAGGCTCTTCTGACTGTGAAGGTTCTTCAGCAGTGTCTGTTACCTTCTCGAAGTTCTTGTAACCAGCCCAGAGTGTTTCAAATGTAGGAGTTCCGGGAGCTACACCAACCATTTCTTCTTCATCGTAAGCAGCTTCCATGTCAGGGTTGTTCTTTGTTGTGTCAAGAAATACTGTGAATCTGATGTGATCGCCGGGCTGAACGTCTTCCATGATAGCGAGGTTGCACTGGCTGTCTAATACACGGTCATGCTCAGGCTCGTATGCAGCCCAGTTCTCAGGCCAGTCGTTGTTCAAACGAACTTTGAACTGGAAGTGCTTTTCACCTGTAGGCTTGTCGTCTTTGTTCCAGTCAGTGATCCAGCTTGCGTCAACGTTAGGAATGTCGATTACAGCCTCATAAACGCCGTCACCGTCGTCATCTGTCATAGGAATATCTTCTTTAACTGAACCGTCATCGTTGAGGTTACCCCAGTTAAGCCACTGACCAGTAGCGCCAACCTTGTTGTCTTTGATCTCGTCGATTTCGGAAACTGCGGAAGCGCTCATTGCGCAAGTAGCAGCGAGAGAAGCAACAAGAGCAGAAGTGATAACGACCTTAAGAATTTTTGAATTTCTCATTGTAGTAAATCCTCCTAAAAAATATTGATCGAGGAAACCATATTCAATTTCCTTTACGTCGATTATACTATTTTGGATTGGAAAAATCAAGATGGTAGTGCCAAAAAAATATGTAAAATACTTGTAATTCAGTGAACGGAGGCGAATATTTTTCTGAACAGCAAAAAAATACTGCTATTTAAAATTCTTTTACAGCAAAATATCGTTACAATATTGTAAATAATGCATAAAAACTGTCATGAATATTTTATCTAAACAATGTAGATAAACAATATTAATGAGTTGTTTTGTATTAAGCTACAAAAATATGCATAAATTAGTGTAAAAATAGGTAAATGCTTACAATTAAGTTATTTGTATAAAAAGTGGGCTGTTGGCAAATGATATTATTGCCGGAGATACGGCAGAATGGAGACCGAGATTATGAAAGACCCTAACATGAGTATTGAATGTACTGTCGAACAGTGTAAATATCATTGCGGTGACTGCGATTACTGTTCGCTTAATAAGGTAAGAATTGGCAGCCATGAAAGTGATCCGACATCTGAGCAGTGTGTAGACTGCGAATCTTTCAGAGCAAAGAAATTCTGATTTTGTACGTCTTTAGGCTGATTATGGGGAAACTCTTTTCTTTTGTGGAAGGAGTTTCCTTTTGTTTTTTTACAGTCCGAAAAGTCCTGCAATGAAGTCTGCAAGAAGTGATACTCCCACAAGGGCAAGCAGGAAGCCGATTGCTGACAGAAGTCGGATGATTCTCGCTTTTCCGGGGGAAAGTTCTTCTTCGGCAGCCTCTTTTTTAGCTTTTTTGAATTGCTCCTGAGAATGTTCGTCCATATCTGCAAGTTCGTCCTCTTTCATTGCGCCTATACCTACCAGTATGTTTACTGCATCGTCGTAGTCACTCAGCGGAACAAATATATCAATATTTTCTGGCGGTGCTGAATTAAGTATCATAAGTCCGGGCTCTTTTTTTGCTGCACGATATGAATACGGTATTTCAGCACTGTCTATTGCTGCACGTATACGCTCAAATTCAAAGCCGTTTGCTGTGATAAGGTGTATAGGGGAGAAGTGACTCGGTTCCTCGATAAGTTTGCGGTTGCACTGAGGGCAGTTTTTTTCTTCCATATTAATGTATATCTTTTTGCATTTGGAACAATATTTCATAAAATTTCTGTCCTTTCTGTTTTCACCGTTTTAAGGTGACGTTTATATTATAACTATAAATGAGCAAATCTGAAAATTACACAAAAAAAGGAACCCCTCCGCCTCGCTGACGCTCAGCACCTCCCCTAAAGGTGAGGC
>CACXGC010000176.1 GCA_902767155.1 uncultured Ruminococcus sp.
GTGTTCCTTCTGCTTCCTCATAATCAGTAATTTCTTCATCATAAGGCGATTCTTCCGGATATATGATAGCCGTCTCATCAACCTTGAACAATTCAGCATAGTTCGGCTTTTCAGATTCGTAAATGTTTTCGGAATCTGCCGAAGACTGAGCGTCCATCATTTCATCAAACATAATCATACCCCTATTTGTGATAATTTATCTGTATAAGCGGGTGTGTTTGAAAATGTAATGTCATTCCATACTTCACCCATTTTTTTATCCGCACACTGGAAAATCCACTGCATTGGTGCTAACACGCCAACAGGTTCATATTTTCCTGCTCCCTTTGTATGACCTATCGCACTGCATGAAAAATACCTGCTGTTTTTGAATTTATTATCAATATGCGTGATAAATCTCAACAGTTCATTATCTATGAGGAACTTCCTGCACAGATAATCCATTGTATCATAATAGTCTGTAAAATTTTCAGGGTCGGCAGCCATTTGTTTTTTAACTGCTGCATCACCTAATTGCTCCCCAAGGTCAACAGTATCAACCTTGCCTATAACGACAGCAATAGGAGTATTAAGCATTTGTTTCTCAGTGAGTTTTGTTACCATTCTCAGTTTATTGAAAAAAGAGTCAAGTATATAAGTTATATCTGCCTCACCTATTCCGGCAATATCTTCTTTGCTCATAACAGATTTATATTTTTCAGCAATGGTTCTGACTGAAAACGGGTCAAACATCAAAATAAGACCGTGACAATATTCATACTGTCTCTGCATTTCATTTTCATTATTGCTTGTAAAAACTTCTCCGGCGATATCATATACGTGTATAAGCCTTTCTGGTTTAAAACTCGGATGCTTAACAAAAAAGCTGAACGAAATAGAACTTGCAGTATCAAGGTCTGTTGATCTTTGCGTCATTCTTGTTTCGCCAAGCATATAATCATTTTCTATTTCTCTGTATATTTTTTCCTTTTCAGGATTATAGAATTCGATACTCATACCCTTTGAAGGTACAACTTCCTCGATGAATGTTTTAGAGAAAGCTGTTATGTACGCTGTTTTTCCAACAGAACGACCGCCTATTACCGGAACACATATCGGACGGCTTTCACGGTCAAAAACAGTGGTTGAACATCCCGGACAAATTGCAGGAAGACTTCTTCTGCCGTTAAAAAATACAGTCGGAAGTTTTGTACCGCAATTACAGGTACGATGCAATATACCATACACTCCGGGTGTAAGCATTGTATGCTTTTCGCCGCAGTTCGGACAGATGTATATTGGTATCAGACTTTTTCGTTTACAAACATTACAAGCCGTGAATATCTCATTCTTTTTCAGATATAATCTGTCTATGCACCAGAATATTGTAAATCCCAGATAGATAACCGCCATAAAGGTCATCAAAACGACCACATGAGCAAATGTAAGTACAGCTGTTATAATAGTTCCACAAACAATAACACTGATAAGAGCCAATATGTATACAAATCCCAACAGTATCTTTTTAACAATATGTTCGCCGCTGAGATCAGCTAATCTATCCTTGTAGCCAACGATAGAATCCCAGTTTCTTTTCCATGCACCTTTTATTGTGTTAAGCAGGTCTACATAACCTTTTGAAAAGAAATAGCTTTTCTTTGCGGGCTGTATTTTTGTGTTATTCATAAGCTTTTAAACCCCAACTTCACCCATAGGTTTTGATTTTCTGTTACTGTCAAACACATTTTCCTTGAACGACACAATATAATTCTTCAAAGCCGAGCCTCCGCCCCACAAAACACCTGCTGCTGCCAGAATAGGACCAACTATGGTAGCCGCAATCACGATCAGATACAAAGCAAGAGCGACACCGCCAAGTATCAGTGCCAGACCTATAATAGTACCACATCCGTCGTCAAACATTTTCTTTCCCTCCTGAAAAATATCACTCACTGAGTAAAAATTACCATCAATATAATTGCAAAAGATATGCATACTGCAACAGTTTCACACGATATATTATATAAAAAAACACTCATTATGTCAAGATAATTAGGAAATTTATTAAATTTCTGTATATTTATGTCAAAACATAGCAGTCATCTTCGTAGATATTTTTCTCATAAAATTCTGCATATAAAATAATCAGACCGAACCCCCAAAAGTCCGGTCTGAGTTTTTTCCGGTAAAGCATATCATAAACGATAAGCAACACCAAGGATATTTTTTACTTTACAGCATTCACGGTAAAGAGCTTTTCTTTAGTTGCACCGTTTGCATCGGTAACAACCACCTTACAGTCATAACTTACAGCGCTTGCCGGCTTGAATGCGGCACTCTTTGCTGTATTTTCACTGATAGCTGTCCATGCTGTATTCTTGCTCTTTTTGTAGTAGAACGAATAAGTATAGCTTCCTGCACCGCCCGATGCAGCGCCCTTCATTACTACCTTATTACCTACAGTAACTGTATCGGCATTGATTGTTGAATTGTTCACAAGACTCTTTGTAACATTAAGAGTAAATGTCTTAGAAGCTACTGTTCCGGTGCTGTCCTTGACATTTATCATAACATCATAGGCAACTGCTTTTGTCGGAGTAAATGAACCGGTGCTTGCTGTACCATATTTTGTACCGATTTTTGTCCATGTGGTTGAAGAGCTCTTTTTATACATCAAAGCATAAGTATACTCACCGGTGCCGCCTGATGCTGCTGCATTAAGAGTAACAGTATCGCCCACACAAACACTCTCTCCGCTTATCGTGGAATTATTTTTCAGTTTTTCTGCTGCATTTACAGTGATAACTTTTTCCGCCTTATATCCGGCAGAATCTGAAACTGTTACTCTTACATCATAATCAGCCGATGCTGTAGGAACGAAAGACGCATTATTTCCGTCGATGTTATTTTCTTTTATTGCAGTCCATGCTGTGCTCTTGCTCTTTTTATACTCGAAAGTATAAGTATAGATACCTGTACCGCCTTGTGCAGAAGCATTTATAACTACCGGATTATTTGCCGTAACCGCTTTGGTAACAATAGTGGAAGTATTTGTCAATTTAGGAAGCACATTTACTATAAATTTCTTGGATTTTACTGTACCGGCTGAGTCCTTCACGTTTATCATAACGTCGTACTGTACCGGAGCACCGGGAGTAAATGTTCCCTTGGTAACTGTACCGTACTTTGTGCCGATACTTATCCATGAAGAAGATGTGTGTTTCTTGTAAAGCAGTGCGTATGTGTAACCACCGCTGCCGCCTTCTGCTTTGGCATTAAGCTGTACTTTGTCACCAATTTCTACTGTAAGTGAGCTTACTGTTGAAAGGTTTTCAAGTTCAGTGCTTATCTTTTTCCACTGTGCGTAAAGTTTTACATTATAGTTGTCATCACAAACTACCGGTTCATGATACTTAGAGAAGATAGACATAGACGCCATACCGATATCGTCTACAGTTACGCCGCTGCCATCTTTCTTTGTATTCCAGCCGAGGAATTTATAGCCGGCTCTTTCTGGTAAAAGGTAATTCATACTGTACTTGATACCCGACCAGCCGTAAGGAGAATGATAGTATCCTATTTCATTTCCGTAGATAAGACCGCCGTTAGCATCAAGAATTGCCATACCTGTCTTATCCTTTTCAATATCGACCGGAGCTTTGTATTCTGCCGCAAGCGTGAATGCATCACTGTTTGCGAAATCATCCTTAGTTATAGTAGCGCTGTGTGTTTTCAGTGTACCGGTATCACTGTCAAATTCCAGATTCCAGCCGATAAGTTCTTTACCCTCAAAAACAGGAGTCGGAATTGTTATAGAAGTGAAATCACTGCTCTTGACAGTACCGACATATCTTTTTCCGACAGAGAACTTTTCTTCAAGCTGCTGCCATGTGATCTTTCCGCCAAGTGTAGGAAGATTTTCAATATCACCGCTGCGGACATCGACTGTAATGTAATAAGTTCCGCTGTTTTTCGGAACAGTCTGATCAAATATCGGAACAACTGTTATACTGTAATACTCTCTTGTATATTCGGATTTGCTTACAGATGAGATATCTGTATATACATATTCGTCTTTATCCGAGTCATATTCCTGTTTCTGCCATTTGATGAATTTTGCATAAGGATGAGCCATATCCTGTGCTGTTTCAAATCCGAAGAAATCTTTTATGCCAAGCTGCTCATCATCGGAAAGGAAGTTGAAATATATCCGCGGGTGAGTAACAACTTTTGTACCGTTGTAAGCAACATCGCTTGAATATTCTCCGAACGATACAGAATAATCGCCGCTTTGATAATAGCCGAGTGCATAAATCTCTATACCTGAATGTTGAGGAATGCTGCCGCTTGCCTTATTGCCTTTAACTGTAGGATAAGATGTTGAGCTTGAATAGCCGTCTTCACCTTTTCCGCTGACGCTAACACCGTAAAGAGCAATCTTTCTTGTATATCGTGGATCTTCTTCCGGAAGATTATTCAGCATATTATTGACAATATTATATGGAATACTGCTGCCGTACTCAGAGATTTTCGTCACAAGTTCGCCGTCAGCATACACAAGCAGACGAATACGATAGTAATCCAGTGCATTGAAATTCTGAAGATTGTTATATTGAGCAATAGCATCTATCTGTTGTTGAGTAGGCTCTATTTTCTTTACCACAAAACGAGCAGTAATTTTCTTTCCGCTCTGATAAGCATCTGTTGCTTTCTGAACCTGTTCCTTTACTGCTGCATAGTAATCCCCATCATAGATTGAATTATCAGCACGATATTTCATCACAATACCCGCAACAACGTCTGCTGCTTCTTTATCTCCTTCTGTATCCGAATACGCAGAAATATCCGGTTTGGAAGAGCCGACAAAAAACATGGTACTGTCATCTGCTTCTACCCATCTGTTCGGAGTAATTTCACAGGTATTATTTTTCTGTGACAGTTGGAGCGAACGGAAATAAAGATCTCCGTCTTCGTCCGAGTCACCGGAATATGCTCTTATTGTCAGTACATCGTTCGGATAAACCTCAAATGCATCTGACGGCAGTGTCACATTAAAGTTCGAGATATAACGGCCTATATACTTAACTCTGCCGATTTCCTTGCCGTCCGCCTTGATAGAGATACCAAGATCATATGCCTGCGGATATATCTGATCTTCTGCATTGATATTCCAGCTTTTCTTGAGTTCTTCAAGTCTCTGTGCAGCTGTTTCTGAATTATCCTTATTCAGAACAAAGCCGACAGTTACTTTTTTGCCAGAATCAGCGGCAGCTATTATAAGATCGGCTGTTTCCGGCTCATCATACATATCATTATAATCCTGAACTTTGTATTTCTCGATATTTTTATTTATGAGTTCAGATATCTTACTATCCATTTCCGAATCGGTTTCGGGATAAACAGCATCACGAACCCATTTTGCATACAATGTAACATTTTTGTTTTCGTCACCAAAATGTTCAAAAACATCGCACCAACCCGGTCTGCCATCTTCCTCAAAATCATGATTTATAAAGCCGGTATGCGTAATAATATATCCGCTGCCATCCTGTTTGGTATTCCAACCCTTGAATTTCAGCGTTTCGTCCTCATTTTCAGGAATATAAAGGGAAATATCCTGCGGACTATAGCTTGATGTCTGATATCTGACATAGCTTTCCCTTTCTTTTCCGTCAATTGTTCCGCCGTTAGCATCGAGTGTTATAACGTAAGTTGTATCGTTTTCGGTTGCTTTTTTCTTGTATGTTGCATCAAGGTCGATAACATCATAGTAAGAATTTTTGAAATCCTCTGCCGTAATTTTTACATAATGCGGACGCTGGTTTCCTGTATCATGACCATAGTAACCGCCTGAAAGCCAGCCGACAAATTCAGCGCCGTCTGTTGTAGTCGGTATGGGAAGTGTAATTTCCTCAAAATCATCTGCTGAAAATTCCAGAAACAGACTTGCTTCTTGATTATATTCTCTTATAGTCAGGTCATACTCGTCCGTTCTGCCTAATCCGAAATCAAGGTCAAGATAATATTTGCCTGAATTTCTCGGCTTATCGGTATCAAAATTTGCACTCATATAAAGATACTTGCTGTTACCGAAATCGCTCTTTTTGACAGTCGTACTTAACTCATTATTGACCCACCAGCCTTTAAGTGTGTAATACTTGCATTTTACATCATTTCCAACAAGTTCGGCAAGATCAATAACCTCATCATCACTGTCAAAATTAAATCTGACGATTTTTTGTTCGTCAACTCCGTCAATCGTACCGCCCTGGTAGCCATTGTTGAACGTAATCTCGTACTCGCCGTTATCGCTTACGGTCGCAGCACTTGCGCTCAGCGGTACCATACTGCCGATCATTGCTGTACACAGAATAAACGCAGCGGCTTTTCTAAAAGTCTTTTTCACACAAATTCCCCCTTTAAAAATTGATACGGCTTATTTCAGCTTTCACTCATCTGCCGCAATTTAATTTTATCATCATAGCATTATTTTGTCAACCTTACAGCATTATTTTGTTAATATTGAACCATTACAACAGTGGTGCGATAAATTTAAGCACCTTACCCAATATTTTTATATCCGCCTTTTCTTTCTTTATATCTTCCAAACGAATTCTTTTCGAGTTATCGAAACAGTATCTCATATCCTTCTTGATATCGGGAATACAATCCACGCCATAAAGATATGCCGCACATTCAAAATGATGATAGAGACTTCTGTAATCAAGATTTATCGTTCCGACAACTGCTTTTGTATCATCGCTGACGAACACTTTTGAGTGTATGAATCCGGGTGTATACTCATATATTTTAACGCCGGCTTTTATCAGAGGCTTGTAGTAGCTTTTCGACAAAGCCCAGACAGCTTTTTTATCAGGAATCCCCGGCACAACAATACGGACATCTACACCTCTTTCCGCTGCAAATCGAAGTGCCCCTTTTATTTCATCGTCTAAAATAAGGTATGGTGTTGTAATGTACACATATTTATTTGCAGAGTACAAAATATTAATATATACACGTTCTGCGAGCTTATGATCGTTCAGAGGTGATTCGGGGTATGGGATAACAAAGCCGTTCGCTCTGATATTACGGTCATACAAACCAAGATATTTGCTAAAATCATCCATTTTACTTCTATTGACATTCCACATTTGAAGAAACATAAGTGTAAACGGGTCAACCGCCGCACCTTTCAGCATAATGGCCGTATCTTTCCAATGACCGAAACGCTTCACACGGTTTATATATTCATCCGCAAGATTTATACCGCCGCAGAAAGCCGTTTTACCATCAATGACAAGAATTTTTCTGTGGTCACGATAGTTGTATGTGGAAGTAATGACAGGTTTAATAGGTTCCCACATTTTACATTTTATTCCAAGCACTTCAAGCCTTTTGGGATAGTAGTATGGCAGTGTCGTAAACTCGCAAGTTCCGTCGTACATAACACGCACATCCACGCCGCATTTAGCCTTTTTTGCAAGCAGTTCCAGAACATTGCCCCACATATAGCCTTCTTCTATGATAAAATACTCCAAAAATATAAATTTCTCCGCCTTTTCTATTTCTTCAAGCATTTTCGGAAATTTAATTTCGCCAAGCGAAAAATACTCAACCGAAGTATTTTCGTACACTGTACAGTCAGCGATTTTGTACAAATACCTGCTCAATGCAGCAGAGCTTTCGGACTGTTCTCCAAGGTGCTTTAAAGCTTCTGTCTGCTGTTTGAGATTTTTTTTGCTGCTTTCCGTAAGTTGGTTAAGCCTTTGTTTGATAGTTCTGTGACCCATTTCTATGTGAGTCCATAGGTAAAAAACCGAACCGAAAAACGGCATAAGTGCAATAATCAGCATCCATGATAATTTTGCAGTGGAATCCATCGGGCTGTTAAAAAGAATCAGAAGTACGACAAGTTCAAAAGCAGCCTGTCCGCCTATGATATACTGTTTCATAATCTGACCGAAGAATCCCCATATTATCAGAAGAATCAGTACCTGTACCAAAAGCATAAGAACAACAAACCCAAGACGGCTGAAAAGGACAGTAAAAAATCCCTTTTTCCAGTTTTTAGCCATTCTAAGACCCTTATGTTCTGAATGTTTCTTCTTTTTATCTTTTTTCATTGCACTCATCCCATCTGCAAAAATCTTGATTTTATATCTTTTTATAAAATACCTGCCCCGGACGCTTGTACACCATATACTTGCCCTTTTTAATATCCGAACCGAATTTTATTGCCCAAAGTAAGAGTATAACTCCGATAAGCGGGAATATGAGAACCAAATAAAGACCAAAGCCTTTCTGA
>CACXGC010000177.1 GCA_902767155.1 uncultured Ruminococcus sp.
GCTGAACCATCCCTACTCGTTATTTATCAGGCTAAAAGCCTTAATCCTTCCGAAAGTATATTTTTTGCGGCATTAACGTCTCTGTCATGAATTGTTTGACATATCGGACATACCCATTCCCGAACAGACAAGTCTTTTGTTAAAGCTACGCTTTTGGCAACCTTAACCCACCGTCTAAAGCCGGTGGGATTGCGGTTGCCATTTTTTCAATTGCGGCAATCTTTACACTGACACAGAATACTTCCATCGCAAGAGACAATTCCTCGATTGGCGGATATGTCGGTGCAATACGTATGTTGCTGTCGTGGGGGTCATTGCCGTACGGATAAGTTGCGCCTGCTCCGGTGAGTATAACGCCGGCTTCCTTACAGAGTGCAACAACTTTTTTTGCACATCCTTCGGGAACGTCAACGCTGACAAAGTAGCCGCCGTTAGGCTTTGTCCATTTTGCAACACCGGAAAGCTCCTTGTCAAGAATATCAAGAACCATATTGAAACGTGGTTCGAGAACGGCTCTGTGTTTCTTCATATGCTTCATAACGCCGTCAAGGTTTTTGAAATAAAGCGCATGGCGGTACATATTCATTTTATCGTAGCCGATAGTCTGGAAATTATAACGCTTTCTGAGCAGTGCCATATTATTCTCACTTGCGGCAATAGCGGCAACGCCTGCACCAGGAAATGTAATCTTGGATGTTGAACAGAATTCAAAGATCATGTCTTCTGTACCGTTTTTCTTAGCCTCGTCGAATATATTGAGAAGAGAATCCGGTGTATCGTTGATATCATGAATAATATAAGCGTTATCCCACATTATGCGGAAATCTTTTGCTGCCGGTTTCAGTGCGGCAAAACGGCGGACAGTTTCGTCGGAGTATGTTATACCCTGAGGATTTGAATATTTCGGCACACACCATATGCCTTTTATTGACGGGTCTTCGGAAACCAGTTTTTCTACAACATCCATATCAGGACCATTTTCCGTCATCGGAACATTTATCATTTCGATTCCGAAATACTGTGTTACACCGAAATGTCTGTCATATCCCGGAACAGGACAAAGGAATTTTATTTTCTCCTGTTTATTCCACGGAATATCGCCTGCGCCCTGCTCCATCAGGCAGGCAATTGTATCGAACATCATGTTCAGGCTTGAATTTCCGCCGACAAAAATATTTTTTGGTTCAACGCCAAGCATATCAGCAAAAATTCTTTTCGCCTCAATTATACCGTCAAGACCGCCGTAATTGCGGACATCAGGACAATCCTCACCCTTGAAACTATCGTTGTAGGGAATGACATAGAGCATACCGTTAGAAAGGGCAACCTGTTCAGCGCCCGGCTTTCCTCTTGCCATATTGAGCGAAAGATTTCTTGCTTTGTAGTCTGAGTATATATCGCAAAGCTTCTGATATTCCTCTTGTAACTGTGCTTTTTCCATAGATGCATAGTCTGGCATTGCAAATTCCTCCTGATAAATAGTAACATACTTTTTCCGCACAAAGGCGGATGATTTAAGACTATCAGCGTCAGACTGCCGATTGCACGAAAATAAAAAACATCCTGCTTTATTGCTGTCCAAACTGATATATCAAGTTTTCCGGATTACAGCTGTAGCTTTATTAAATCGCCGCAAAACACCTTACTAATTCTAATACACTTCTTTTGAAAATGCAAGTTTTATTTCTGTTTCTTGCAAAAATCATGCTTTTGTCAAATAATTCCGAAATTTGAATATTTTTTTTGTTTCTATTACATATAATAGTTTCAGAAGATTTACAGCAAGCGTACAAATACTGTTAATGCTCAGAATAACTTTTGATGCCGATTGTGTTCTTCTGATTTTGAAAATATGTTGCAGTTCCCTCAGAATGTATGGTATAATACAACTAAGGATGGTGATACCAATGGAACAGTCAAGACTTGTTACAAGAAATTATAAAGATACTGTTTTTTCAAGTTTGTTTTATACCTGCGATAAGGCAATTGAAAATGCTAAATCTTTATATTATGCTCTGACCGGCACGGAAGTTACAAATGTAGAGAAATGCAGACTGGAAGATGTGATATTCAGAGAATTCAAAAACGATGTGGCATATATTATGGATGGCAGATTAGTGTGTTTCATCGAACATCAGTCCACTATAAATCCTAACATGCCGCTGCGTTTTTTCATTTATGCCGCAAGAACATATGAAAGAAAATTCATGTCCGGAGATCTTGTGTACACATCAAAGTTAGTGCAAATACCAACACCGGAGTTTTATGTGCTGTATAATGGCAGGACAGCATTATCTCAGAATATTCTGAAACTGAGTGATTCGTTCAAATCTTCGGTTGATAAACCACAATTGGAACTGATAACAAAGGTGATTGATATCAACTATAGCAAATTGAAAGGCACCGGATTGGAACGTTGTCGAACATTGAACGAATATGCGTTTCTTGTGGACAAAATAAGAGAATATCATGGTGATATTGAAAAAGCAGTAAAAAATTGTGTAAATCAGAATGTTCTGACCGACTATCTTACATATTATGGAAGCGAGGTAATAAATATGCTGTTTGAAGAATACGATGTTGAAAAAGCCAGAAGAATAATGTTAGCAGAAGCAAGAGAAGATGCTATAGCAGAAGGTTTGGCGGAAGGCAAAGCACAAGGTATAGCAGAAGGCAGAGCAGAAGGCAGAGCAGAAGGCAGAGCAGAAGGCAGAGCAGAAGGCAGAGCAGAAGGCAAAGCAGAAGGCAAAGCAGAAGAACGCAATGCCATTGCAGCCATGATGAGAAAAAAAGGATATTCAAAAGAGCAAATAAAAGATCTTCTTGGTGAAAATTATGAGTGATATTTATTGTAATGCTGCGACAGTTGAGCTGTGATGAAAAAATATTTGTATGTGATAAAATTCTATGACAGGATTTTGAAAGAAAATTGATATTTTTGAAGAAGGCTTGATTTGATGAAACCGAAAAAAATTACGCAGCTTGCAATACTGTGTGCCGTATCAACGGTAATATTTTCCGCCTGTAATACGGATTCTCCACGTACTCAGGCGGAAGAACTTGCTTTTCACAGCTGGTATATCAAAGAAAATCAAAGAAAATGCAGTCTTCGTTTTGAGGGTGACGAGGCGTTTTTTTCGGCGGAAACAGATAACAGTTTACATTACTCTCTTTCGGGAAAATACTATGCCGACGACAAAACCCTTGTAATTTCTCCGGAAAACGATATGCCTGTAACTTTATCGTATACCCTTGAAAATGAAAGTCTGAAACTTACTTATCAGCAAACTGAAATCGTTCTCCAAAAGAATGATGAGCCTCTGAATGATTCGTCTGTTGTAAAAAATCAATGAAAGTATTATCGAAAAATTGTAAAATCCTACAAGGATAAAAAAGGAAAAAGCGGTTTATTTTCGTTTACTAAAATGATATAATATGTTATGATATTTCGGCTATGCCCTTTTGGATGTGCTGTACATTAGGGTAAATCCAAGGCTGAAAAATACAAAGGAGAATATCTATGAAAGCAAAGAAACTTTCCAAGCGTATCATAGCCTCCGTTGTAGCTATGATGATGGTTATTGGCTGCTTTGTTATCCCTGCAACCGTAGTCGGTGCGGCAGGCGACACAATAGTCAATATCCACTATCTGCGTGATGACGGTGACTATGGTTCATGGGATGTCTGGGCATGGGCTGACGGTCTCGACGGCGCAGGCTACAAATTCTCTGATACTGCTGATGCTAACGGTGCAGTGACTGTTGTTACAATCACTGAATCTACTCCGAAGCTTGGCTTTATCATAAGAAAGCCTGACTGGAGCGCAAAAGATCCTGATCCGGATCGTTATGTTGACCTCAGTTCTGTTGTTTCAGGTACAGTAGACGTATACTGCAAAACAGGCGTTAAGGAATTCGATGTAAACTACGACAAGGCAGTTCTCGGTCTTAAACTCAAGACCGCAGCAGCTACTTCACGTACAAATGTAAATGTTGAATTCACAGTAGTACCGGATGAAACTATTACAGCAGCAGATTTCACTGTTACAAGTGCAGGCGGTAAGAATGTTCCGGTTTCCGAATGTACATTTGACGGTGCAAAGGGTTCTCTTACACTTGGTGAAGAACTTGACTACACAAAGGAATACAAGATCACTTTCAGAGATACTGAAATGACACTCGGTATGCCCGATTACTATTCCTCAGAAGAGTTTGAATCCGTATATACATATGATGATGACGACCTCGGCGCAAACTACAGCGCAGAAAAAACTTTCTTCCGAGTATGGGCTCCGACAGCAGAAAGAATAGACCTTAATCTTTATGCTGAGGGCAACGGCGGCGATGCAGAAGATGTTATCGCTATGACCGCTGATGTTAAGGGTACATGGACAGCAACTGTTGAAGGCGACCTCAACGGCAAGTACTATACTTACACAGCATATTTTGACGGCAAAACAAATGAAGATATCGTTGACCCGTATGCAAGAACCGTCGGCGTAAACGGCAAAAGAGGCATGGTTATAGATCTTGACAGCACGGATCCTGACGGCTGGGACAGCGATGAAAGACATACTTATGAAAATGCTACCGATATGGTGATCTATGAGCTTCACATTCGTGACTTCTCAACAGACCCTGACAGCGGTATCACAAATGTCGGCAAGTACATCGCCTTCACAGAAAACGGCACAAAAACTTCCGAAGGCGTTGCAACAGGTATTGACCACCTTAAAGAACTTGGCATCACTTCCGTACACATCCTTCCTTCTTATGACTACGGTTCAGTTGATGAAACAAAACTCGACAAGGCTCAGTTCAACTGGGGCTATGATCCGGTAAACTACAACTCTCCCGAAGGTTCTTACTCAACAGACCCGTATCACGGTGAAGTAAGAGTAAACGAATACAAGCAGATGGTTAAGGCTCTCCATGATGCAGGTATCGGCGTTATCATGGACGTTGTTTACAACCACACATACAACACTCAGTATTGCTTCAACCAGCTCGTTCCGGGCTACTTCTACAGACCCGGTCAGAATACTTCAGGCTGCGGTAATGATGTTGCATCAGAACGTTCAATGGTAAGCAAATTCATCTCTGACTCTGTTAAATACTGGGCAGATGAATATCACCTTGACGGTTTCCGTTTCGACCTTATGGGTATTCTTGACGTTGATACAATGAACAACTGCCGTGCAGCTGTTGATGAACTTGACGAAAATATCTTTATTTACGGCGAAGGTTGGGATATGGGCTGCAAACCTACAAAGGATGTACTCATGGCTAACTTCCACAATGCAGACAAAACACCGAGAATCGCATATTTCAGCGATACTATCCGTGACGCCATCAGAGGCAACGTATTTGAAGAAAAAGAAGCAGGTTATGTAGGCGGCGGTCAGACAGCTCCGAAGGTAAAAGATGGTATCACTTACACAAAGAGCTGGGCAAATTCACCTGTAGAAATTATCAACTATGATTCATGTCACGATAACCACACTATCTGGGACAGACTCGCTAATACAAATCCTGATAATTCCGAAGAAGAAAGAATCAGCATGAATAAGATGGCTGCTGCTATCATATTCACATCACAGGGCGTTCCGTTCATGATGAGCGGTGAAGAATTCCTCAGAACAAAGCTCAAGGCTGACGGAACTTTTGAACACAACAGCTATGCATCACCTGACTCTGTAAACCTTCTCGACTACTCAAGAGTAAGCGATTATGAGAATGTTTACAATTACTACAAGGGTCTTATCGAAATGAGAAAGTACTTCTCACAGTTCAGAATGACCTCAGCAGAAGATGTAGATGCAAATATTGAATACACTTATTCAAACAAGGGCGCAATCGGCTATACTCTTACAGGCGGCGAAAACGATACACTCGTATTCTTCAACCCGAATGCTGACTGGGATGTAGAACTTCCCGAAGGTCAGTGGTCTGTAGTTGTAAACGGCGATGCAGCAGGCGTTAAGACACTTGACGTTGTTGAAGGTACATTGACAGTTCCTTCTCTTACAGCAATGGTTCTTATGAAGAACTACACTGAACCGGAAGAGCCTGTAGAAGAACCTTCACAGGTTGATGAGCCTTCCGAAGTTGATGAGCCGAGCAATGTAGATGAACCTTCACAGGTTGATGAGCCTTCCGAAGTTGACGAACCGAGCAATGTAGACGAGTCTTCACAGGTTAGCGAAGTAAGCAACGGCGGCAACAACGGCGGCAACAACGGCGGCAACAATGGCGGCAATAACAGCGGCAACAATGACAGCAACAACAGCGGCAATAACGGCGGAGATAACAGCGGTACTGATGTTCCTCAGACCGGCGACAGCACAGCAGCAGTTATGTTTATGCTTGCAGCTTGTGCAGCAGGATTTACAGCTTTTATTGCAGTAAAAAGAAGAAACAGAACATAATCGCACTGTTTGAAATTTAATAAACATCTTTCCTCCGGATTTCTTTACAGAGTCCGGAGGTTTTCTTTTTGGAAAAATAATCAAAATCTATTCAAAATACGGCAAATTTTGCGACATAAAACAGAAAATCCAAAAGCACATTGTAAGCAAATTTGTGTTGTGATATAATATAAAGCTGTCAAAGTCTAATATTTTGTAAAAGAGGGATTCCGATGGCTAAGAGAGAGGATATAAGAAATGTTGCGATTATTGCTCACGTTGACCACGGCAAAACAACACTTGTGGATCAACTCCTGATGCAAAGCGGTATTTTCAGAAGCAACGAAAATGTTGCCGAGAGAGTTATGGATTCAAATGATCTCGAAAGAGAACGCGGTATCACAATTCTTTCCAAAAATACAGCAGTTATGTATAATGGTATAAAAATCAATATTGTTGATACTCCGGGTCATGCTGATTTCGGAGGCGAAGTTGAGCGTATACTGATGATGGTTGACGGAGTTCTGCTTCTTGTCGATGCTTTTGAAGGATGTATGCCACAGACACGCTTCGTGCTGAAAAAGGCTCTTGGTCTCGGCAAAAAACCACTCGTAGTTGTAAATAAAATTGACCGTCCCGGTGCAAGACCAGAGGAAGTTGTGGACGAAGTACTCGATCTTTTTATAGAACTTGGTGCGGATGATGAACAGCTTGAATTTCCTGTAGTATATGCTTCGGGAAGAAACGGTTATGCATCTCTCGAACCTCATGTCAAGGGTACGGATATGAAACCGCTGTTTGAAAAAATTATTGAAGAAATTCCTGCTCCGGAAGGTGAATTTGACCAGCCGCTCCAGCTTTTGTTCAGTAATATAGACTATGATGACTATGTGGGAAGAATCGGCATAGGCCGTGTTGAAAGAGGAAGCTGCAAAGTTGGACAGACAGTAATGCTGTGCCATAATGACGGTACTTGCAAAAACGCAAGAATAAATAAACTTTATCAGTTTGAAGGTCTGAAACGTGTTGAAGCAGAAAGCGCAACTGTCGGGGATATCGTTTCAGTTTCAGGCATTGCCGATCTGAATATCGGAGAAACAGCCTGTGACCCCGAACATCCTGAACCGCTGCCGTTTGTAAAAATAGACGAGCCTACTGTTTCAATGCTTTTCATGGTCAATAACAGCCCGTTTGCAGGCAGAGAAGGAAAGTATGTAACATCAAGAAATATACGTGACCGCCTTTTCAAAGAAGTGGAAACAAATGTTGCAATGCGTGTTGAAGAGACAGATTCCGCCGATACTTTCAAAGTTTCTGGCAGAGGCGAACTGCATTTGTCCATACTTATTGAAACAATGCGCCGTCAGAATTTTGAATTTCAGGTATCACGCCCGAAAGTTATTATGAAAGAAATTGATGGCGTTATGTGTGAGCCGATGGAATTGCTTGCAGTTGAAGTTCCTGATAATTATGTAGGTCCTGTCATGGAAAAACTCGGTTCACGCAAGGCTGAACTTATCAATATGACACCGAAAGAGTCCGGTACAACACAAATAGAATTCCGTATTCCGTCAAGAGGTTTGATGGGTTATCGTCCCGAATTTCTGACCGATACAAACGGAAACGGTATCATGAATCATATTTTCGACGGATATGAACCGTACAAGGGAGATATAGAAACAAGAAATCAAGGTTCACTTATTGCACATGAAACAGGTCCGAGCACCGGTTACGGTCTGTTTGCTGCTCAGGACAGGGGAAGAATGTTTATCGGTCCCGGTGTTGAAGTGTATGAGGGAATGATCGTTGGCGCTAACCCGAAAAACGAAGATATGACTGTCAATGTATGTAAGAAAAAACATATCACGAATACCCGTGCATCAGGTTCTGATGAAGCTCTCAAGCTGACACC
>CACXGC010000178.1 GCA_902767155.1 uncultured Ruminococcus sp.
AAACGATGGTAGCTTTGGCAAAATCGGATACGATGAAACAGGAATTTTCTCAATATGGGTATATTTGTCCATATTTTGAGTAGCAGTCTCAGGAAGAATCTAAGGAGGAAAAGAAACTCGATTATAACCTTATCAGAAGTAAAGTCAATGAATATATGACAGCCCTCAAAAACGGCGACATAGAAACATTAAAATCTCTCTCCAATGATACCAGATTCTATGACAAACTTGCTCAGCCGGAGGAAGTAAAAAAGATATTGGCCGCTTTATACGGAAATATGGTGTGGACAACAGATTTTCTGACAGATGATGCTATTGAAAGAGCATATAGTTTTGCAGTAAATTTTGATAGTACGCTTGATATTGATTTCCATGTTGGTTCCCGCAAATTTATGTACTACAAGGATTATGATATTCTTCGTTACAATAAGGGTGATGTTATTCCTGACGAATTCAAATATGAAACTGAGGAAGAGGCTTGGAAAGCATTTAATGCTACCTTGGAAAAAATGCCATTGATATATGAGAGATGGATTTTTAAGACTTATATTTCTGATAACGGCGATGTTAAATTTGATTTGTATGTGTCTGACTATGAGCACTTTGTAAAGCAGGATTATGTATTATCAAATGCCCGTGAGGGAAAAACATTGATTGATCTGTTAAATGAAATTTGTTATGATAACTGTGTTGTATCTCCTGACGGAGTTGAGATAGCTCATAATGATGAAAGCGGCGGCGGTGTAGGCTTAAGACAGCAGGCTGTTGATTTGATGAAGGAGAAGAAGTTCAAAGAAGCCTATGAACTGATATTATCCAAGAGTGACCAAATAGAAGAGCGTCTTAAATATGAATATGAGGGTTTGACTGATAAACAGAAGGCTTATGTACAATCAGTGATAGACGACTGTAATGTATATCCGATTGAAGTGCTGATAGGAAAAAATAATCCCAAAAGTGTCACTTTGCTTGTTGATTGTTCTGTATTCGATACCATTATAATAGATGAGGACATATTGAAGTGGATAAATGATAACAAGTTAAGAGATGTTTATGTGGAGTATTGTACAACATATGCTAGTTTAGACCAGTTTTATGATAAAAACTTTGATTTTTACTATTCCTTGGTTAACTGTGCTACTTTTGTAGAGTAATTTGTTTTGGAAAACTAAACCCCCGTCCCGAATGATAGTAATATCACATATGGGGCGGGGGTCGTTTTGTGTGCATATTTTCTCAAGTGGCAAGAATGTTAAAATATTAACAAAAAAATCCCCTCTAAATGAAGGAACTTTTTTGACTCTATGATTTTACCGTTTTCTTTACTGATTACTTGTAGCTTTTTTGTACCTTATATAGAACATTGCAAAGGATAAAACTGCTAAAAACAGCCACATCACAACGAAAATCCAGAAATGCATAAAAAATGAATTTCCGTAGCTTACGAACAGCATATAGAGCGAACGAGAGCCGAGATTGACCTGCGAAATAATTCCTGAAATGAATACAAAGGAAGGAATTATAGCTGTAGTGAGTGCAGCACCTGAAAGACCGTAGCAAAGATATCTGAAACGACGATGTTTATATTCATTTGTAAACCATATAATAGCTGAAATGCCGAGAGCAAATAAAGCAAGAAATATTTCTGCAATACGCAGAGGTCCTGTAGTTTTTGCTATATAGTTTCCTATGACAGAGAAAAACGGAACGGAAACGTGTGCAACGTAAATATCAGAGGCGTTATCCACGAGATAGGAAAGATTTTTTTCGCTTGCTTTGGATCTGTCTATGTTGTTATCCTCGATAAACTTATCCAGAGCGGCAAGCATTTTCTGTTTGAAGTGGTTGGTATTCACGAGGGTTTCACTTCCAGAATAGAACGCATTTATATAATCACGTTCTACTTCGATCATGTCTATACCTTTTACAAAGTCATCAACAAATTCGTCTGTGAGACCGCTGGCATGACCAAGGTTTTTAAGTTTTTCAGAAAGTTCGTCCTTTACCATTTCATAGTAACCGACATCTGCCATTGTATTAAGCATAAAGTCGTTTGAAAAGACTGTAAAACGCAGTACCATACAGACTGAAAGCAAAAACAGAGCAAATGCCAACATGAACGACAAAAAAATATACACCAAAGATTTTATCTTTGATCTTTTTCTATGATGATGTGACATAGAACTCCTCCTCAACTTTTTTTGTCAATGATCGGTCCTGAAACAAACTTTGCATATACAAAGCATCTGTCAGGTGTAAGACCAAGTTCATCAAAGGGGTAGCAGGTATACATTATAAGATTCTCATATTCTGCCGCAAGATCGAAGGCAGAAGTATCGTTATGATCTTTTACTGTTACCTCGGTAATCTCGTAGGTATAGTTACCGTAGCTTGTTCTGAGTTTTACCTTTTGTCCCTTTTTTGCATATTTCAAGCCGTTGAAGTAGGTGTTATTATGTCCGGCGATAAGAATCGTTTTTCCATAGCCCGGTATAAAGCTTCCGGAATATACTCCCACACCGTTATTAAGTTCGTTATTTCCGTCACCGAAAAACATCTTTACATTGATCTGACAGTCTTCTATTATCAGCTCGCCGAACTGATCACCGTAATAAGGGTATTGAATTGAAGATATCGGTACAGTTTTTTGTTCCTGAGGTTTATCGGGCGATTGAGGCTCGCTTTCTTCCGGAACGGGAACAAATATATTGTCGTATCCCTTTGAGAAATCCTTGTCGCTGTCAGAGAAAATAAGACTTCCCATTGCGATAAATCCGTAAGTGAAGGGGTAGATAATTGCTGTACATATGCCGATAATCAGAATAGAAAAGATAAAGGGAAGAATTATAAAATTCTTCCCATTTACCGAACGGTGTGAAGAGTGATGCTTATGCATCAACAGACTCCTTCTTTGTCTTCATCAGGTAAACACCTGCTGCTGATACCATAAGGAGACCTGCGCCAGCGATCATAGCTACAGATGGAACATCGAAACCGGTAGTTTTGATAATACCGCCGTTGCCGCCGTTGCCGCCGTTGCCGCCGTTACCGCC
>CACXGC010000179.1 GCA_902767155.1 uncultured Ruminococcus sp.
ATGATATTATTGGAACTGCCTTATGATACACATGGGCAGAAAGGAATATCTAAGTATGAAAAATTGGGGCTATGAGGCGGTATTCTATCAGATCTATCCGCTCGGACTTTGCGGTGCGCCGTTTGAAAATGACGGCAAACAGGAACACAGAATTCTCAAAGTTCTTGATTGGGTGGATCATATTGCAGAACTTGGATGCGATGCTGTTTATTTTTCGCCGGTATTTGAATCGGATACACACGGCTACAACACCAGAGATTACTGCAAAATAGATTGTCGTCTCGGTACAAATGAGGACTTTAAGAAAGTCTGTGATGCTTTGCACGAAAAAGGAATAAAAGTCGTTCTTGATGGTGTGTTTAATCATGTTGGCAGAGGATTCCCACAGTTTAAAGATGTATGCGAGAAAAAATGGGATTCTCCGTATAAAGATTGGTTCAATATCAACTTTGACGGCAACAGCTGCTACAATGACGGTTTATGGTATGAAGGCTGGGAGGGTCATTATGACCTTGTAAAGCTTAATCTTCGCAATCCGGCAGTTGTAGATCATATTTTTAACTCTGTAAAATACTGGGTCGAGTACTTTGACATTGATGGAATACGTCTTGATGTGGCATACTGTCTTGACTTTGAGTTTCTCAAGAATCTGCGCCGCTTTACGGACGGTCTGAAAAATGATTTCTTCCTCATAGGTGAACTTCTTCACGGAGATTATTCACGTTGGGTCAATAATGAAATGCTTCACTCTGCAACAAATTATGAGTGTTACAAGGGTATTTTCTCCAGCTTTAACTCTATGAATATGTTTGAAATCTGTCACTCGCTCAAAAATCGTTTCGGTCCTGAGCAATGGTGTCAGTACAGAGGTATGCACCTGCTTTGTTTCGCAGATAATCACGATGTTACACGTATTGCAAGCATACTTTCAAATCCGGCACATCTGCCGCTTGTATATACTATGCTGTTCGGTATGCCGGGAATCCCCTGCGTATATTACGGCAGTGAATGGGGCGCAAAGGCTGATAAAAAAGACGGCGATCCGGCTCTTCGTCCGGCGTTTGAAAAGCCTGAAACAAGCGAAATTACAGAGCATATCCGCAGACTTGCAAAGGCTCACAGGGAATGTAAAGCTTTGTGCTATGGCGATATAAAGATACCTGTTCTTACAAACAAACAGTGTGTTATTCAGCGTGATTTTGAAGGTGAACGTGTATTTGTCGCTATCAATGCGGACGATCAGCCGTTTACAGCACATTTTGATGCCGGTTACGGTCTTGCAGATGATCTCGTGACAGGTAAAACTCATGACTTTGGCGGCGGAAGCTGTCTCGAACCGTACAGCAGTCACATCTGGCGCTGCAAATAACAACGGTCAAAGCACTCGGAAACGGGTGCTTTTTGTTTTTTAAAAAGCTTTTGTTAAAGAAACTGCTTGCTTTTTCCTGATAATAATGTATAATATAGTAGTGGCTCAATAAAAAGAAACCGGTTTAAGCCGGAGAAGGAAGATGAGAAAATGAAACTTATTACAAATAAGGTGTACGGCGCAGAAGATATACTGCCGTCTGACAGCTATAAATGGCAGTTTATTGAAGACATAATGCGTGGTCAGGCACAATCCTACGGGTTCAGCGAAATAAGAACTCCTGTTTTTGAACATACGGAGCTTTTTAACAGATCTGTAGGTGATACTACAGATATCGTGCAGAAAGAAATGTATTCCTTTACCACAAAAGGCGGAGATGATATTTCCCTTAAACCCGAAGGAACTGCCGGCGCTGCAAGAGCAATGCTCGAACATGGCATTTATAACGATGGCTACCCTATCAAGGTGTATTACCTGACAGCTTGCTACAGATACGAGAAAAAGAATTACGGCAGACAAAGAGAGTTTCACCAGTTTGGTATGGAAGTTTACGGCGCTGCGTCTGCTTATGCCGATGCGGAAGTAATGTGCGCTGCAAATTCTATTTTTGAAAGACTTGGTGTTAAAAATATCAGTCTGGAAATCAACTCTATAGGCTGCCCGAATTGCCGTCCGAATTATCTTGCGGCACTCAGAGAGTATTTCGGCAGTCATAAAGAGGAACTTTGTGAGACTTGTCAGACAAGACTCGAACGCAACCCGATGAGAATTCTCGACTGTAAAAGTCCGATATGTTCGGGAATCGCAGAAAAAGCACCGAAAGTTATAGATTTCCTCTGTGATGACTGTAAAAAACATTTCGATGAGGTCAAAAGTTGTCTTGATGCGGTAAAGATCAATTACACGGTCAATCCGTCAATCGTAAGGGGTCTTGACTACTACACAAGAACTGTGTTTGAATTCGTTGCGCCTGAGATCGGTACAGTATGCGGAGGCGGTCGTTATGACGGTCTTATCGAGGAACTTGGCGGTCAGCATACACCGTCACTTGGTTTCGGTATGGGTATGGAACGTCTTTTGCTTTTGCTTGAGAAAAACAATATTGTTCTTGATACGCCGCCTGTATGCGATCTTTATATCGCAGGTATAAGCGATGCGGCAAGAGTAAAGGCTTTTGAACTTGTTGAGGGAATACGCAGTTCTTCACTTATTGCAGAATGTGATATTGTCGGCAGAAAGCTTAAACAGCAGATGAAATATGCCGATAAACTGAAATCTAAATTCAGCATGGTTCTCGGTGACGATGATCTTGCGGCAAATAAAGCCAAAGTTAAGAATATGGCTACGGGTACATCAAAAGAAGTACCGCTTGACGATAATTTCTATGATGCTTTCTTCAAGATATATGTTAATGGCGAAAGCGATATTTACTTACAGAAATTAGGCATTAGTGACGAGGAGTAATTTATATGGCAGAATTTATGACAGGCTTGAAGCGCACTTGTTATTGCGGTGAGCTGAGAGCAGAAAATATAGGAAATATTGTAACTGTCTGTGGCTGGGTTCAAAGACAGCGTGATCTCGGACAGCTTATATTTGTTGATCTGCGTGACAGAACAGGTGTCGTACAGCTTGCTTTCGATGACAATACCGACAAAGCCGTGTTTGAAAAAGCATTTTCTGTGCGCAGTGAATATGTTCTTGCGGCTGTGGGAAAAGTTCGTGAGCGCAGCAGCAAAAACAAGGATATCCCTACAGGTGATATCGAAATCGAGGTGACAGAACTTCGTATTCTTGGAGTATCTGAAACTCCACCGTTTGAAATCATCGACGACTGCAAAACGGCTGAACTTACAAGACTGAAATACAGATACCTCGATCTGCGCAGACCACAGCTCCAGAATAATTTGATTTTCCGTCATAAGGTCGCAAAGGTGACAAGAGACTATTTCGACGAAAACGGTTTTATTGAGCTTGAAACACCGATGCTTATAAAATCAACTCCAGAAGGCGCAAGAGATTTTCTTGTTCCGTCAAGAATTCATAAAGGTTCTTTCTATGCTCTGCCGCAGTCGCCGCAGATGTACAAACAGCTTTGCATGGTAGCAGGATTTGACAGATATATGCAGATAGCCCGCTGTTTCCGTGATGAAGATCTTCGTGCCGACAGACAGCCTGAGTTTACTCAAATCGACCTTGAAATGTCATTCGTTGACATGGAAGACGTTCTTGAACTTGGCGAGGGTTATATAAAACGCCTTTTCAAAGACGTTATGAATATAGATGTTCCTACACCGTTCCCGCGTTATACATATAATGAAGTTATGGAGCGTTTCGGCTCTGACAAGCCTGATACACGTTTCGGTATGGAAATTTTTGACCTGACCGATGCTGTAAAAGACTGTGGTTTCGGAGTTTTCAAAAGTGCTGTCGAGGGCGGCGGTTCTGTTCGTGGAATTACCGCAAAGGGCGCCGTGAAAACCTATACGAGAAAGGAAATAGACAAGCTTACCGAATTTGTAAGAGGTATCGGCGCAAAGGGGCTTGCATGGATACGCATGACCGATGACGGTATTGCTTCAAGTTTCGCAAAGTTTATGACAGAGGACGAAATGCAGGCTGTTCTCAAAGCAGCAGGCGCAGAAAAAGGCGATGCAGTATTCATTGTAGCAGATACCGATACAAATACAGTCCTGACAACACTTGGTGCTGTTCGTATAGAAGCAGCGAAAAAACTTGATATTATCGGTGACGGATATAATTTCCTGTGGGTTGTCAAATTCCCGTTCTTTGAATTCGACAAGGAGAGCGGCGAATGGATAGCAATGCACCATCCGTTTACATCTCCCACGGATGACTGTCTTGACAAACTGGACGGCAACAAGGGAGAAGTGTATGCAAAAGCATATGACATGGTGCTTAACGGAACAGAACTTTCAAGCGGTTCTATTCGTATAACAAACCCTGATTTGCAGAAGAAAATGTTTGAAATGCTCGGTCTGAGCGACGAGGAAGCATATCATAAATTTGGTTTCCTCATGGATGCATTCAAATATGGCGCACCTCCTCATGGCGGAATGGGTATCGGTCTGGACAGGCTGGTTATGCAAATGCTTAAAGCACCGACTTTGCGAGATGTTGTTGCTTTCCCGAAAGTACAGAACGCAAGCGAACCTATGACAAACGCTCCGGCAGATGTAGATGCTCAGCAGCTTACAGACCTCGGTATAGCTGTTGTTGCCGCAGAAGAATAAAAAATCGTGGCTGTCGTACTAAGACATTGTTCTTTTACGGCAGCCTGTTTTTACCCCTCTGGTACTTCGTGCCGCCTCTCCTAAAGTAGAAACAGTATAAATTTTTCACGAATTGAAATTTCCTCTATACCTTTCCTGTGGCAAAACTTATACAAATGGTATACGATTTCTGAATACTACAAATTGTAGATAAAAATCAGAAAAAAAGTCTTGATTTTTTTTGACAGACATGGTATATTATACAAGCAGTTTGATTGAGGCTGCTTGTAATCCTCCATAGCTCAGTAGGTAGAGCAACGGACTGTTAATCCGTGTGTCACTGGTTCGAGCCCAGTTGGGGGAGCCAATATTGACCGTCGAATTATCGGCGGTCGATTTATATGGACCAATAGCTCAGTTGGTTAGAGCAACCGGCTCATAACCGGTTGGTCCGGGGTTCGAGTCCCTGTTGGTCCACCAAAGCGAAAATCCTGTCAATTTGAGTTGGCAGGATTTTTGCTTTATGTCCGGGATTCACGATACTTTCAAAATGTATGAGCCATTTTTGTGTACTATTGCGGAAAATTGTGTTGACTTGATACCCGCATATATTGTATAATGTATATGAAAGTGTTTTGCTGCACTCTTTTGAAAGTATAGAAAATACACAGCATAGGCTCTGACAACAAGATTTTGGCAGTGACTGCTTAACATATTGTTGTGTACGGGTATAAAAAACATGGAAGGAGGGCGCAGAAAAGATGACAAATGCGCTTGATGGTAATTTGGTTAATCATACAGATGACGTTGTTACAGCAAATAAATCGGAAAAGAGAAAACGCCCTCCGGCTTTGAAAGCTATGATAGTTCTGTGCTTTCTTTTGATTCTCGTATTGCTCACAATGGCTCTTCTTACTTCAATGGATGAAGTTACAAACGTGTTTGATGCCGGCAAGGTTGATATTATACTGAAAGAACCCGACTGGAATCCTCCGGATGCTCAGCACGTTGTGCCGGAACAGGAAATTTTCAAAAACCCGTATATTTATAATAATGAAAATACTGACGTTTCTGTATTTCTGAAAGTTACTGTGCCATGTGTGCAGACGGAAATAGAGAAAAATAAGGTTGATAATGATAAAGGCAAAGTTTTGTTGAACGAAACAGACAGCAGCAACGGAAATAAAGTTACGGTACCTATGTATAAGTTTATGATCATGACTGAAGGACGTAATACACCTAATGACAAAACTGACGATACTTACGAATACGATCAGTCTATCGAAAATGCTCCGGCGGCTAATGAAAACGATTATTTCAAACAGAAGATAAATGGTGGCTGGACATTGATGAACAATATGTCAGGTATGTCAGGTGTAGGTTTGTCTACTGACGGAAAGACATATACATATATCTACGCACATACAGGTAATGACGAAAAACTTTTGCCGCTCAAACCTGATACTCAGACAGAATACCCACTGTTTGACAAAATAAAGATAGTGAATTTTGACGAAAATTACGACCCTAACAGAAACTACAGCATTTTAGTAGAAGCGTATGGAATACAGTCGTATTTCCTGAGAGAAAACAACGGAACAACATATGAACCTGTAGAGGTTTGGAATATGATAAACCAATAATGAGAGGAGATGGAAGAGAATGAAAAAACGCAGTGTGTTTCTTCCTACAGCTATTATATTTCTTGTCATTTCCGTCATTTTGGTGACTCATCTGACCATTTCTTACCTGATGGATTATGAAAGGGCAGATAACATTATTACTATCGGAAAAGTTGACCTTGAACTTTCAGAAGGTAATTTCCCTGAGAGCAGTATAATTTCCCCCGGCGGTACTCTGCCAAAAGCACCAATGATAACAAATAACGGTATAAATGACGAATATGTTTTTCTGACCGTTGCTGTTCCAAAGAAAAAAGTTACTTTGCTGTATGAATCAGATACTACTATAGGAGAGACGAATCATAAAGAGGGCGAAAAAATAAATAATACTGCCGAACTTGTCGAAATTTTCAAAATAATTGCAAATGGTAAAAATAAGGCTGATATAACTGGTAATAATCCGCCGGCAGTTGTGTTTGGATATAATAAGGGCGACAGTACCCCTCCAACGCCTGTTGAGGGTTGGGTTTATCTTGGAAATACTGAGGGTACAGAGGGCGAAAATAAATATACGTTTTATAGTTTCGGATATAACAAGAAACTGATTGCCGGCGATGATAATAAAAAGTCAACGATAACTCTGTTTGACGAAATCAGGCTGAAAAGTTTTATAGATGAAGAATTGTCAACTTATTATAAAAATGCCGATTCCAAAGGGGCAAATGTTGACATTATTGTAACGGCTTACGGTATACAGGCAGATGACCTTGGAATAACTGGTTTGCCGAGTGATGACAGTAACAGTATAATTTCTGATGAAAATGTAGGTAAAATATTTACGATTGTCAAGAATAAGCAATAGGGGTGATATGATATGAAAAAGAGAACAATCATAATCGTCTGCTCTGCTGTTCTTGCTATTGCTTTGTTGAGTATCGGTATAACATATGCGTACCTTGGAACAAATGAAGAAAAGAAAAATAAAGTTATGGTAGGTCGTGATACTGTCAGCATAACAGAAAGCTTTCCAGAAGTGTCGGAGCAGTCTATGGAAAACAAGCACACAAAAGAGGTTCAGATTAAAAATACAGGCAGTGTGCCTTGCTATGTGAGAGTTTATGCAGAGTTTTCAGACAGCCGTATCGCTGAAAAAGCTAAGGTTGACGGGTGCAATCTGAAAGATACAGCGTGGTCAGAATTTAAAACCGCATTATCTGATGAAAATAATAGTAGCAAGTGGGTGTATGTGAAAACCGGAAATTTAGCAGGATATTTCTACTATAAGGATAGGGTAATGTCGGGTGATAGTACAAGCGAGTTGATTAAGAAAGTAAAAGTTGATTATCGTGACCCTAATGATACCAATGATAGTAATATTGACAAGATTCAGCCTTATGAAATGATTGTCTATACTGAGACTGTTCAGTCAACGGACATTGACGGAACAGAATACGGTGTTAAAGAATTGAAAGTAAACAATATTGCATATGCTGCGAATAAGCAGTGGGAGCTTGCTTGGAAACGCTTTTTGAAAGTACCATAAAAAAATTGTGGCTGTTGCACTAAGGGATTTGCCTTTTGCAACAGCCTGTTTTATATTTTCCTGAAATTATGGTATAAAAAAACACCGTCACAAAAGCGACGATGTTAATATGGGAGAGGGTGGATTCGAACCACCGAAGCCGAAGCAACAGATTTACAGTCTGCCCCATTTGACCGCTCTGGAACTCTCCCAAAACAAAAAGCTGGTGGACGGACTTGAACCCCCGACCTGCTGATTACAAATCAGCTGCTCTACCAACTGAGCTACACCAGCATCTTTTCGATGACTGTATCATAATACCACATATTTTACGATTTGTCAAGATGTAAAAAAACGATTTTTTGGTTGTGGATTATATGAAAACGTGTTACAATACGTGTATATAAATACAGCAAATGAGAGGAATTTTTTTATGAACCGTTTATCTCCGCTTTTTGACAGACTGCGAGAACATCGTGCCCGTGGACATTCATCTTTTCATACTCCCGGACATAAAGGGAATTTTTTTTCTGATTTTCTTCCTAATGTTCTTATGAATATGGATTATACAGAATTACCCGATACTGATGCTTTATACGAAGCAAATGATGTTATTTTGCGTACAGAGCAAAATGCCGCTGACCTGTTTGGTGTAAAAAGAAGTCTCATTTCTGCCGGCGGCTGTTCACTTGCTATACAGGCGATGCTCAGATTAGTTTCCGAACGTGGGAAAAAGATAATTTGCGCAAGAAACGCTCACAGAAGTGCAGTAAATGCAATTGCTTTGCTCGGGCTTGAACCTGTGTGGATATGTCCGGAAGGCGAAAACGGTTATACAGGGCGCATATCTCCGCTAAAAGTCGAGGAATTGTTACAGAAAAACAGTGATATTGCCGCCTGTTATATTACTTCTCCCAGTTATTACGGCGAAATAAGCGACATAGGTGCAATTGCGGAAGTCTGTCACCGTTACGGTACAAAATTGGTAGTTGACAATGCACATGGTTCTCATTTGGCTTTTATGCATGAAAACATACATCCGGCATTTTTGGGTGCGGATATGACAGCTTGTTCTCTGCATAAAACCTTACCGGTCATGACAGGTGGGGCACTGCTCAATATTGCAGATGAGTCTTTTGTGGAAAATGCTAAATCGGCTATGGCTTTATTCGGGTCGACAAGTCCGTCGTATGTTATAATGAGCTCTATCGACTTTTGTATACGCTATATGTTTGCAAGAGGGAAAAAAGTTTATGGCAGATGTGAGGAAAAAGTTCTTGAGCTGAAAAAAATTGCTGAAAAACATGGTATAAAACAACCGAAAGGATTATGTGACCCTATTCGTCTGACTTTGAATACGACAGGGCTGAAAGATGTATCGCAGCAGGAATATTTTGGAGAATATTACATAGACTGTGAATTTTGTGACGGTGTAAATGCTGTTCTGATTTGTACTCCGTTCAATACTGAAAGAGATTTCCACAGGTTACAAAGTGCTATTGAAAATATGCCGCCTTCATGCAGAGAAGAAAGCTTTGATTATATTCTTCCCGAAACGGTGATTTCTGTCCGTGAGGCAATGCTTGCAAAATCTGAAATAGTTCTTACAGAAAATGCGGAGGGGAGAATTTCTGCCAATACTGCTTGTCCGTGTCCGCCGGGAGTGCCGGTCATTATGCCCGGAGAAAAAATAAATGCCGAGGTTATTTCTTGCCTGAAAAGACAAGGTGTTGACACCTTAAAAATTGTTAAGTAAAATAAGGGGTGATTTTTGTGCATAAAGAGTATGAAAATGTCAAAGGTGATTATATCATACCTGAAAATGTAAGATATTTGCCATGGGGAGCTTTTAGAGAAAATAATGAGCTTACTTCTGTTGTAGTTCATGGAAATATTTCTTCTATTGATAGCAGTGAATTTGTGAATTGTGAAAATCTTCAATCTGTTACCCTTAAAGAGGGAATAAAGACCGTAGATATGAGTTCGTTTTCCGGCTGTAAAAAACTTACAAGTCTGATTTTGCCTGACAGTGTCTACAGGTGTTCCCAATGCGAAAGCAAAAGATATTATTTCAGCGAACCAGTGTTTAATGCTTCACGGACAGTATTGTTTTTATGTCCGAATTCAGTTTCTGGAGATAAATGGACTGTCCCCGACGGAATAAGAGTAATTAATGCAGGTGCTTTCAAAAAAAGTGATATAAGAGAGATTACTTTACCTGTTTCTGTCACCCGTATTCTTTCAAATGCTTTTGCCAAATGCAGCAAGCTTGAGAAAGTAACTGTCATGAACCCAAATACCCAAATATGTTACGGAGCATTTTTGGATTGTGATTCTTTGAAAGAAATCGTATGGGATAAACCGCTTTTACCGGAAGATTATTACATTTTAAGGGGTAAAGAACTGTTTGAAACGAATACAAAAGAATGTGGCAATCTTAACCATATGAGTGACAGCAAATTTGATAAACTGCAAAAGCTGTGCGCAAAAGGTGATGCACAGGCAATGTACGATTTTGGAGAGTTTTTTTCAATGTGGTCAAAAGTTCCCGGCGCAAACGCCTTTTATAAAGGGGCTGAAAATTACTGGAAATATTATGCCTACTGTCTGGGAAATGAAAAAGCTGATATCTGGTTTGAAAACTGGTTAAAGGATAACAACGGAAAAAAATTGGAAGTTGTAATTCCGGTAATTCGCAGTGAAGGATACAAGGGCGGTCAGTTTACTGCAGGCGGTAAAATACTTAATCAGCTTGGTTTTCCGTTTTTTGATCCGAATGAAGAAGAGAATTATATACGCTATTTGGGAGAAGGTCATATAGTAGAAGTGTGTGCATTTGATGACTATGATCCGGCAGATGAATACGGATATGGAATGGAAGAATATTACAGATGGTGGTATCTTGACAAATATATGCAGAGAATCCCCGGCACTAAGAATTATGTTGGTTCAGAAAGAGACAAAAGACGTGATGGACAGTATGAAGAACTTAAGAATACAGTGGCTGAATACTTCCGTAAAATTACCGGAAAAAAACTGATGTCATTATAATGAGAATAGGTGAAAGTAGTGGAGCTTAAAAAGAATGAAATTTATACCTCTGAAATTATTGATTATACAACAGAAGGTAACGGTATCTGTAAAATAAATGGAGCAGCGGTTTTTGTGCCTAATGCTGCTGTTGGTGATACTGCGGAGATACGTATTGTTAAAACCGAAAAGAAATTTGCTTACGGGAAAATTGAAAAAATAATAACTTCTTCACATGACCGTATCGAACCGGATTGCGGTATATTCAGACAGTGCGGAGGATGTAATTTTCGTCATATCAGTTATGAAGCGGAATTGTCTTTCAAACAGAAAAGAGTTAGTGATGCTTTGACAAGAATAGGTGGTGTTGGTGTCGATGTGATAGAAAAAATTGTCGGCGCACCTGAAAACAGCGGCTATCGCAACAAGGCACAGTTGCCAATTACAAAAGACCGTGATGGAAAAATTCGTGTAGGTTTTTTTGCGCCGAGAAGTCACAGGGTTATACCTCTTGACAGATGTGCATTGCAGACTCCTGTTTTTAACAAAGCAATCGACATTTTTCTCGAATGGGCAAATGATGCGAAAGTTTCTGTTTACGATGAAGTTCAGCACAGCGGTGTACTCAGACATTTGTATTTGCGTTACGCAGCAAAAACAGATGAGCTTATGGTATGTATTGTTGCAAATGCTGATTCATTGCGAAAAGAAAAAATGTTGACAGAAAAACTGGTTGAGTCTTTGCCAAATCTTAAAACCGTAGTTCTTAATACGAATACGGAAAAAACAAATGTTATAACCGGAAAAAAATGCAGAAATCTTTACGGTGACGGTTATATAACAGATGAGCTGTGCGGCTTGAAATTTCGTATATCACCACTGTCTTTTTATCAGGTCAACCGTGATCAGGCAGAAAAATTATACGAAATTGCTGCCGAATTTGCTGATCTGAAAAAAGGGGAGACACTTGTCGATCTTTATTGTGGAACTGGTACAATAGGACTTTCTATGTCAAACCAAGTTGGAAAACTTATCGGCGTTGAAATAATTCCGCAGGCTATAGAGGATGCTAAGAAAAATGCTGAAAGAAATAATATCATAAATTCAGAATTTATTTGTGCTGATGCAGCTCTTGCGGCAGTAAAATTACATAAGATGAAAATCGTGCCGGATTGTATTATTCTCGATCCGCCTAGAAAAGGTTGTGACAGTTCTCTTATTTCTACTGTTGCGGATATGTCGCCTAAACGTATTGTATATGTTTCGTGTGATCCGGCAACTCTTGCAAGAGATGTGAAATTATTTGCGGAAAATGGATATCATGTTGTACGTGCTGTTCCTGTCGATATGTTTCCGAGAACTACTCATGTTGAGTGTGTGGTATTGATGACTAAAAGTGACTGAATAATGAACGGAAAGTGCCGATTTAAAGCCACTTTTTAGACTTTTGACAGATTTTTGGTGAATTGATGTTTTTGTGTTTTTCCAATCCTATACTGGCAAATCAGACACACCTGTGTATTTGTGAAATAGGGTTGTGTGGGCAAAAAGTTTGTATGATGATTTATGGGCAGAAACCTTGAGAGTTTTCTCAGGTTTCTGCCCGTTTTTTATTTGGTAAGCTAAACAGTTTTGGTACGGAAAAAAC
>CACXGC010000180.1 GCA_902767155.1 uncultured Ruminococcus sp.
GAGAGAATACATAGACAGCCGACTTGAAGAGCTTCATAGTGACCGCACTGCCGATGCACAAGAAGTTGTCGAGTATCTCACTTCCGTAATGCGTGGAGAGTCCGAAAGCGAAGAGATTGTTCTTAAAGGTGTCGGCAAAGGCTCTCAAAAAATTGAAAAGGTTCATAAAAAACCGTCTGAAAAAGATAAACTCAAAGCCGCCGAACTGCTCGGCAAGCGGTTCGGTATGTTCTCCGGCGGCGGTTCAGACGATAACAAAGTCCTTGAAAAACTCGATGAAGTTCTCGGAGGTATCAAAAGTGAGTTTTAGCGATAAACAGCAAGAGTATTTTCAAAAAGCTACTCACCGTTGGAATGTCAAAACGGGTGCCACTCGTTCCGGCAAAACTTTTATGGATTATTATGTTATCCCAAAACGCATAAGAGCTGTTGCCGGAAAAGACGGGCTTATTGTAATTTTAGGTCATACAAAAGGAACGCTCCAAAGAAATATAATTGAGCCGTTACAAAATATTTGGGGTACTGCTTTGGTATCCGACATAAAAAGCGACAACACCGCTGTGATGTTCGGTACGCAGGTGTGGTGTCTTGGAGCGGAAAAAATATCGCAGGTAGACGCAATTCGAGGTATGTCTGTAAAATACTGCTATGGCGATGAGGTTGTAACGTGGCACCCCGATGTATTCAATATGCTTAAATCTCGTCTTGATAAGTCGTACAGCCGATTTGACGGCACTTGCAATCCCGATAATCCTAATCATTGGTTTTATAAATTCCTTTACGAAAACCATGATGTTGACCTCTACGTGCAGGAATACAGTATTTATGACAATCCGTTTCTGCCGGAGGAAGTTGTAAAGAATCTTGAAAACGAGTATCGAGGAACGGTATATTTTGACCGCTACATTTTAGGTCACTGGACTATTGCAGAGGGGCTTATTTACAAGCTTTTTGCGGATAATGCCGTTCATGACAAGACAATGTTTATTTCTCAAAAACCTCAGCTTAGCAGAATTAATATCGGTGTTGACTTCGGCGGCTCGGGTTCGGCTCATACCTTTGTTGCGACAGGCTCTGACAGAGGGTTCAACAATTTGTATGCTTTGCTTTCTCAGCGTGTAGAGTGCAAGGATAACGACATTGACCCCGATAAGCTTGGCGAGATGTTCTGCGAGTTTGTGTGGCGTGTTGTTGCGATGTTCGGCAATCCCAATGTTGTCTATTGCGACAGTGCGGAACAAACGTTAATTCTCGGTTTGAAATCTACTGCACGCAAAAAAGGTTTAGGCTGGCTCAGAATAGAAAATGCCCTAAAAACAACTATTAACGACAGAATCCGCTGTGCTGTCAGACTTATGGCTCAGCGGAGATTTTATTGCATGGACTACGGCTGCGAAAGTCTTGTAAACGCTTTGTCAACGGCTGTATGGAATCCGAAAAATCTAACTGCCGATGAACGTCTTGACAATGGTACAAGCGATATTGATACGCTCGATGCGTTTGAATACACTTTTGAACGTGATATTTCGAGATTTATTAAATACGAATAGAGGTGACAGGTTTTGAATTATTCAATCATGTACGGTGAAATTATAAAAATTCTGAATAAAAGCAGTCCTCAGCAGTATGGATATAATTCCGAAATGGCTGATAAAATACAGCTTTGGAGCAGAATGTATGAAAATAAATCACCGTGGCTTAGCAAGAATGTTATAAGTGCAAATCTGCCTGTACAGATTGCTTATGAAACGGCAAAGCTTGTTACACTTGAACTCAAAAGTGAAATTAAGGGCGGTGCAGCTGCAAAATATCTTAATGAAATTTATCAGCGTGATGTTCTTAAAAAACTTAGAAAATTTGCCGAATACGGACTTGCAAAGGGCAGCTTGATAATTAAGCCTATAGCCGATGAAACGGGCATAAGAACGCAGTTTATTCAAGCGGACTGTTTCTTTCCGATAAGCTTTGACGGAAGCGGAAATCTCATAAAATGCGTGCTTACAGACCAAATCAGAAAAGGCAGGAGCATTTACACTTTGCTTGA
>CACXGC010000181.1 GCA_902767155.1 uncultured Ruminococcus sp.
CCGCCGTATTGTAAAAAGATATAACTTTCAGGCATAAAAAAGCAACTCGATATCGCCTGAAGAACGATAGAAAACTATACGTTCGACTATGGTTTTTAGGAGAGAGTTTTTAGAATTCTCGGGAATGGCGGGAGAACGCAGAGCAGGAAGGAGATTACCGATCTGCTCTCGGATTCTTTTACGGCAGACTGCTTCATCCGGAGAAGCTTGTGCTTGTGTTTCTTTCAGCTTTTCTATTCGGCTGAGAATTTTCTGTTTGGCATCTTTATATTCCTCTATGGTATAAACTTCTGCTTCAAATGCATCCTTAATTCTGATGAGTTTTTTTTGTTCCTTGTTGATCTGAGCCGTCAGATCTTCTACTGGTACAGTTGCTCTCGGCAGTATATGAATGTTAAAATTACCGGTGAGATAGGATTGCTGTAAGGCGTTGATAACGGATGTGTTTATACGGCGGATAGATATACTGTGAGAGGTTTTGCATTTTCCGTGAGCATAAGCGTAACACTGTAACGAATTCAATGCAGATGAACGGCACAGTGTAGCACCGCAGGCACTGCACCTGACAAGACCTTGAAGCATAAAAGGTTGTTTTGCATCTGCTGAGCGCATATATTTCTGTTTCGAGGCAGAGTTGAGTTTATCCTGTACGGTATTCCAGAGAGTCATATCAATAATAGGTTCGTGAGTACCATCAATGATAATTGTATCGGGATTTTTAATTCTATGGTTTGCCTTACCTGTCGGTGTCCAGCGTATTTTACCGATATAGACCGGATTTTGAAGGATATATTTAACGGTTCTGTTTTCAAAACGGTTTCCACGACGTGTGCGGTATCCTCTGTCATTGATTTCTGCGGCGATAGTTCTCATACCCTTACCGTTTGCAAAATCAGAAAAAATTCTGCGTACAATTGGCGCAGTTTCCGGATTCGGAATATAAACGCCGTCTCTAATATCATAGCCTATTGAGGGGATAGTCACCGCTTCGCCACGGTTTACTTTTTCATTCATGCCACGCTTTACTTCTTCGGAAAGATTGATACTGTAATATTCGTCCATAGCCTCAATCATTGCTTCGATAAGTACAGACATTTTATCGTCTCCGATGTTTTCGGAGATGGATATCACATCAATGCCACACTGTTTGCGGAGCATGGACTTGTATACAATGCTGTCCTCACGGTTACGTGCAAAACGGCTGAATTTCCAGAGCAGGATAGCATCAAAGGGCTTAGGCTTCTGTTTTGCAGTACCGATCATGTTGTTGAAAGCAGTTCTTTTGGCTGTATGCCTGCCGGAAATGCCCTCATCCATAAAGACATACTCATCAGGCAGTATATAATCATTTTTTTTGGCATATTCCCGTATTTTTTCAAGCTGAGAAGCCGGAGAATATTCCACCTGATCATCCGTTGAAACTCTTATATAAGCAGCAGCTGTTTTCATTTGCATCACTTCCTTAGCTTTATAGTATGATCCCCGCTGGAAACAAATACCGGCGGGGAATTTTTTAAAAAATAATACGTAAAAATAAGTACAAAAAGTATTGACATACGTATAAATACGTGATATAATAATATCAGAACGAAAGAGGTGAAGCAAATGCCAATGAAACCAAAGGATATGATAAAACTTTTGAAACAGAATGGATTTGAAGAAATAAGTTCAAACGGCTCTCATAGAAAGCTTTATAATCCTAAAAGTAAAAAGACCGTTATAGTGCCGTATCACAGTACGGAATTAAAGACGGGACTTGAAAATGCAATACTGAAACAGGCGGGGTTGAAATAAACCCTCCTCTGCTTCACCTTATGAAAGGAGTTTTCGTATGTCAAAAAAGTTTTATCCCGCAGTATTTCAAAAAGAAGATGTCGGTTACAGTGTTTTTTTCCCTGATCTTGAGGGCTGTTTTACTCAGGGTGATACACTCGAAGAGGCTTATATAATGGCAGTTGATGCGATTGGCTTATATCTTGAAGACAGCGAAACAGGGATATTCAGATTTCCCGAAACGAGTGAAATAACATCAATATCTACAGATGAAAATCAAACCATTGTTCTTGTTGAATTTGATGAAATAGAGTATCGTAAACGTCATAACAACAAATCAGTAAAGAAAACGCTCTCCATCCCTCAGTGGCTTAATATTATGGCAGAAGAAAACAACATCAATTTCTCACAAGTTCTTCAAAAAGCATTAAAAGCAGAACTTCATCTGACAAACGTATAACCTCAGCCCGCTCCCGTATCTTTCACGGGGGCGGTTTTTTTCTTATCCTCGCCGACAGCGGCGGGGATTTTTTGTTACATACACTGTTTCAGCAGGTCATTGTTATTAAGGAGAGTTTCCAGAAGTTTGCTTAGAACAGAAGGATAGTTACTGCCAAGAGCCTCTGCTTTTTTCATTGACTGAGGCGACAG
>CACXGC010000182.1 GCA_902767155.1 uncultured Ruminococcus sp.
ATTCAAGCTCCCGAATGGTCTTACAAGTATCGGAAATAATGCGTTCTCCCATTGTGCAAAACTCAAAAAGCTTTATATTCTTAGCAGCGATGCCGAATTCGGAACAAATGTATTTCTTGATACCCCGAATGTAACTATATGTGGAAGAAAAGACTCCACAGCAGAAACATATGCAGATAGAAATGAAATACCGTTTACAGTTGTCGAATATGATTATTATGTAGATACTGACGGCAGCGTCGTAATATCAAATTATCTCGGTAATGAGACAAATGTTACTATTCCGTCAGAGATAGATGGAAGAACTGTTTCGATAATCGGGGCATGGTCATTTACACAGCATAATGAAATTACACACGTAACTATTCCCGAAACCGTTACAAAAATCAGAAGCGGAGCATTCTGTGCATGCACAGGACTTACAAGCGTTTCCATTCCTGACAATGTTAATGTTATTGAAAGCTCAGCATTTTCCGGTTGTACTGGACTGACAGATGTAACTGTCGGAAAAGGTGTTACAATTATTTACAGTTCTGCTTTCCATGACTGTAGCGCACTTACAAGTGCTGCTATACTTAACAGTAAAACGATTTTTGAGACCGATGTATTCCAGAATTGTCCTGATCTTACGCTTTACGCAGCATCCGGTTCGACAGCAGAAACATATGCAAATGAAAATAATATACCATTCGTTGTTACCGGAAAACTGAAGAATGTTTCAACAGTTACTTTCGGCTCTGATGGTTCACCGGCAAATATTGCATTTGTGGGCGAAAAAATTACTCTTAATGCAGCAGAAGAAGGCGGTACAGGTCCGTATACCTACGCTTTGATGTATAAGAAATCAACAAGTGATACATGGACAAAGATCGGTACAAAATACGGTACAGCAAGCACCGGTTCATTTACTCCGACAAAGGCAGTTACCTATGATGTCATGATAAATGTCAAGGATAGTACAGGTGCTATAGCATCAAAGACATTTAAAATTGATGTGCAGGAGAAAAAGGCACTTACAAACAATTCTACAGTCAGCGCAACAGAAATAACTCTTGGTGAGAAAGTTGACCTTAATGCAGTGGCAGAAGGCGGTACAGGTCCGTATACCTATGCTTTGATGTATAAGAAATCAACAAGCAACACATGGACAAAAATCGGTACAAAATACGGTACAGCAAGCACGGGTTCGTTCACTCCGACAAAGGCAGTTACCTATGATGTTATGATAAATGTCAAGGACAGCACCGGAAAAGTAAGCTCAAAAACATTTACAATCAATGTAAAAGCACCGCTGAAAAACAATACTACGATAAATTCCGAAACTGTAAAAGTCGGCGAGAAAGTTGTACTCAAGGGCGCAGCAAGCGGCGGTACAACTGGCTACAAGTATGCATTCTATTATAAGAAATCCAAGAACAGCACATGGACAGAAATGCAGCCGGCCTATACAACAAAGTCAGCAGCATTCAAACCCGGCAGTGCAGTAGGCTATGATGTTAAATCAGTAGTAATGGATGCAGCTGGCAGAACTACAGAAAAGGTATTTACCGTAAAAGTTACAAAGTAATATCATATTCAAGTTTAAGAGACGGGAAACTGCACACAAAGCGGTTTCCCGTTGATTTTCAGAGCAGCAAATTTTACTTATACAATTTTGTGTAATTTTAGGCTTGCTATTGTGGGAAGAATATTTTATAATTCAAATAGGCGGTGCAGTTTGTGCTGTACCGCTTATATTTTTTTGGGAGGTAATATTTTTGGAAAAGTTGTTCAAACTAAAAGAACACGGTACGAATGTCAAAACGGAAATAGTAGCCGGTCTGACAACATTTTTTGCCATGGCGTACATAATCTTTCTGAATCCGCTCATTCTCGGTGAGGGTTCACCGGCAAATATGGCAAACACTGCTGTTGTAACAGCAACTTGTCTTTCGGCGGCTCTTGGTACGTGGTTGGTAGGATTTCTTTCAAATTATCCTATGGCACAAGCGCCCGGACTTGGATTGAATGCCGTTTTTTCCTACACGCTTTGTGGTGCGTTCAAATTATCCGCTGCTGCTTCTCTTGCGGCAGTATTTATTGCCGGAATATTCTTTATTCTTCTTACTGTAACAGGAGCAAGGTCTGCGCTTGTAAAGGCAATACCGATAAGTTTGAAGAAAGCAATCAGTTCCGGAATAGGTATGTTTGTTGCAATTATAGGCTTTGTAAATGCCGGAATCGTAGTTGGAGAGAATTCTGCTGCAACGACTATTGGACTGGGCAATTTTTCATCTCCGCCGGTTCTTCTTGCGCTGGCAGGTCTGCTTATTACAATAATACTTGTTGTGGCAAAAGTTCCGGCTGCGTTGTTTATATCAATGCTTGCAACTTCTGTTATAGGATGTGTATGCCAGTTTTTGCTGAATATTGAAATGGGAATAAAAGCTCCTGAAAGTTGGGTGCCGTATCTTGATTTTTCAATGTTTGGAAAATGCTTCGGCGGTTTTGGCGAACTTTTCACTGCACCAATAGCATCGCTTATTGCAACAATGATAACTCTTGTAATGGTTGATATGTTCGACACTATCGGTACTCTTATCGGTGCTGCCGACAAGGCCGGATATCTTGACGAAAACGGAAATCTTCCGAAACTTGAAAATGCAATGCTTGCTGACGCTGTAGCAACTTCGGCAGGTGCTGTTATAGGAACGTCTACTGTTACAACTTATGTTGAGTCAACAGCAGGTATTTCGGCAGGTGGAAAAACAGGGCTTACTTCTGTCGTGTCAGGAATATGTTTTGCACTTGCACTGTTTATTTCACCGATTGTAGGACTTGTGCCGTCTGCTGCAACTGCACCGATACTTATCATAGTTGGAGTTATGATGTGTTCTTCTCTCAAGGACATAGACTGGGCCGATATAGAAACAGCAATCCCATGTTTTCTGACAATATCGTGTATGGCGTTTTTCTATTCCATAACAGACGGTCTTGCATTCGGCTTTATCGCATATGTTGCAGTAAAACTTGCTTCACGTAAGCCAAAGGATATTCATCCGCTCATGTATGTTATTGTCGCTTTGTTCATTGTTAAATATGTTCTCAGTGCATTGTCATCAATGGGTATTCTTTGATTTTGAAAAATTATTGTAATTAGTTACAAACTTTGTACAAAAAAATATTGACAATTCATGAAAAGATTACGTTTTAGTGTGCAATTTGTATAGCTTTGTGCTTTTAATTTGGTAGATATTGCACAGATAAAGCTTGCGGAAAATTTCTTCTTGCACAATAATAGGCTGTTTTTGCGGAAAAATGAAAATTCTGCATTTGCAAATTATCGAAAAAGATGGTAAAATGAGACATAGCTATATTTGATATTAACAGGGGTGTGATATTTTGTGAATAACAAAAATTATGGCAAAAAAATTCTTGCCTTTGCACTTACAGCTGCATTGGCAACAACAACTTTTGTAAGTGTGACATCAGCTTATAATGATGACACAGAAATCGACAGTTCTTCATATGCTCTTGCCAGCACGATTCAGGATGGTACTATTCTCCACTGTTTTGACTGGAAGTATTCTGACATTATTGCAGAACTGCCGAATATTGCAAAGGCAGGTTTTACTTCTGTTCAGACATCACCGGCACAGCCGAGTGAGGGTCAGGGCGCATGGTCATGGCTCTATCAGCCTCTTGGCTTTTCTGTTCAGCAGAATGGTCTTGGAACTATGGAAGACCTGAAAGAACTTTGTGATGCTGCTGAAAAATATGGTATCAACGTTATAGTGGATGTTGTAGCAAACCATCTTGCAGATAACCACGAAAACATTCAGGAAGACCTCAAGGATGAAAAATACTGGCACTCATATGGTGATGTAAAGAGTGATGCCAACAGAGAAATGGTTATCAATGGCGATATTGGTATGACAGACCTTGCAACAGAAGACGAGTATGTTCAGTCTGTAATCATGGATTACGTTCAGGAACTTAAAGAGGTCGGTGTTGACGGTATCCGTTGGGATGCTGCAAAGCATATCGGTCTGCCGAGTGAGGGAAGTGCTTTCTGGAAGAAAGTTTCAGATAACGGAATTTACAACTACGGCGAAATTCTCAATACTCCCGGCGGAAGTGACCCTGTAAGTCTTTTGGAGGAATATACGAGTTATATAGCTATTACAGATAATGGCTACGGTAACGGTGTTCTTTCTTCTTTCAGAGGCGGCAAAGCTCCGAAGGTTGACGGCAACTGGACAAATAAGGGTATTCCGGCATACAGTCTTGTATACTGGGGTGAAAGCCACGACACATATTCAAACGGTGAGGGCAAGGATTCAAACGGCGCTACTCAGAATGAAGTAGACCGTGCATATGCAGTTGTTGCTGCAAGAAATTATGCTACATCTTTGTACTTGTCACGTCCGTTCGCAAAAGCAAGAGACAGTATCCGTATAGGTGATAAGGGCAGTATGCACTTTACAAGCCCCGAAGTAGCTGCTGTAAACCACTTCCATAATGCAATGGTTGACAAAGAAGATTACTACACTGTATCTGATAACTGTGCAGTAGTTACACGTAAAGACGGCGGTGCTGTTATCGTTATGGGCAGCGGCAACGGCGGAGAGGTATCTGTTGAAAACGGCGGCGGTTATGCAAAGCCAGGTGTATATAAGGATGAAATAACAGGCAATGAGTTCGTTGTAACTGAGGATACAATTACAGGTACAGTAGGCGAAAGCGGTATAGCAGTTGTATATGAGTCAAAATTTGCCAGCAGATTAGAGTCTTCTGTTGAAACAGGAACAACATTCAAGGGCGAAACACTTAAAGTTACACTTAAAGTTATCGGTGATTTTAACGATCTTGTATACAATACATCAGAAGGTCTGACTGGCAACTTTGAAGATGGTCAGGAAATCGAAATAGGCAAAGAAAGAGAACAGGGCGGCGAAGTTGTACTTACATTGTCAGGTACTGATTCTGACGGTAACGAATTTTCATCCGTTTATGTTTACACAAAAGCTTATGACAAGAACTATCCGTCACTTGAGGCGGGCGGCGTTGTTTTCGACAATACAAAAACCAACTGGAAAAAGATAAACATATATGTGTATGATGAGATCACTGTTAAAGGTGAGACTATCACAAACGGCAGCTGGCCGGGCGTAGCAATGGAAGAATGTGGAGAAAACCTGTACAAGTATATTCTTCCTGATCAGTTCGCACCTTGCAAAAATATCATGGTTATTTTCAATAACGGCAGCGGCGACCAGATTCCGGCAGCAATGGCAGCCGGTATGACAATGGCTTATACAGACAAGAAACTGTATGACGGTACAAACTGGACAGATCTTCCGAATTCAGGTGATGAACCCTCCGAAGAGAGCAGTGAGCCGGTACAGGAAAGCAGCGAACCTTCTGTTGACAGTGAAGAACCTTCCGAAGACAGTGAGCAGAGTGTTGAGGAACCTGTAAGCGAAGTTTCAGAAGAAAGCTCTGATGAATCTTCCGATGAAGAACCGTCTGAAGATGAGCCTTCTGTTAATGAACCGTCTGTAGAAGAACCATCTGATGACGAACCGATTTATGAGCCTTCTGTAAAAGAGCCTTCAAATAATCAGTCCGGTGGAAACAACAACGGCGGAAATGATGAACCGCAGATAGTTTCCCCTGATGGTAATAACGGAACTGTTGCAACATCTGACAATACACCGCTTGCAGCACTCTTTATGTTGTTGGCAGCATCTGCTGTAGTTGGCGGCGTGGCAGTTGCCAGAAAGAGAAAAAGCGAATAATTAACATACGAAATTTGTATGGGGTGATTTGGAAGAAGTACACATGGGTATGCCGTGTGTACTTCTTTCTGTAACTTATAAAATGGGAGTGTATATTTTATGTCGTTCAAAAAAAGGTGTTACATAGTAGCAGAAGTATCACGCAAGGCAGAAATAAGCCTTCAAAAGGGTCATCCTTGGATATATGATACAGAAGTGATTAATATGGACGGTACGCCTGCTGACGGTGATATAGTTGACGTAATAACAGGAAGGGGAAAATTTGTCGGTTCAGGTTTCTATAACAGTAACTCTAAAATTCGTATACGTCTGATATCACGCAATGCAAATGACAAATTTGACAAAGCATTCTGGGAAAGACGAATTCGCTATGCATGGGAGTACAGAAAAACTGTAATGGGAAAAGACCTTGACTGCTGCCGTATTATTTTTGGAGAAGCAGATACTTTTCCGGGACTTACTGTGGACAAGTTTCATGATATTTTAGTGACACAGACGCTCAGCCTTGGAATTGAAAGAAGAAAGGATATTATTTTTCCGCTGCTGCACAAAATTCTGACGGATGACGGTTTTTCGGTGCGTGGTATTTTTGAAAGAAATGATGTCAAGGTACGTGAACTTGAAGGTATGGAGCAGGGAAAAGGATTCTATCCGCTGGAAGGAATACCGGTACCACAGGAAACTTCTGTAGAAATTGAAGAAAACAGCATAAGATATCATGTGGATTTTGAAAACGGACAAAAAACAGGTTTTTTCCTCGATCAGAAATATAACCGCCTTGCAGCTGCAAAAATCGCTAAAGGAAAAAAAGTTCTGGATTGTTTTACACACACAGGTTCATTTGCCTTGAATGCAGCATTGGGCGGTGCAGAACACGTTTGTGCGGTCGATATTTCGGAAGAAGCAGTTTCTATGGCAAAACGCAATGCAGAACTCAACGGTTTGGCGGACAAAATGAGTTTTGTCTGCGAAAATGTTTTTGACCTGCTGACAAATATGACAGGCAATGAAGGTTACGACTTTATAATACTTGATCCGCCGGCTTTTACAAAATCAAGAGCTACTGTACAAAGCGCAGTTCGTGGATACAAGGAAATAAATCTCCGTGCAATGAAACTTCTTCCTCACGGCGGATATCTTGCAACCTGTTCATGTTCACATTTTATGACAGAGGAATTATTTGAGGAAATGCTGCACAGTGCCGCTGCCGACGCTCACGTGACACTTCGCAGAATAGAATACCGCCAGCAAGCGCCTGACCATCCGGTACTTTATAATGTTCCTGAAACAGAATATCTGAAATTTTACCTTTTTCAGGTTGTGTGACATACTCCCCCACCTATAGAGGTGGGGGCTTCTCGCTCAAGTACGGCAACCCGTACAGTATCAACGAGCTATCCCCGTG
>CACXGC010000183.1 GCA_902767155.1 uncultured Ruminococcus sp.
CATAGACGAAATTGATGCAGTCGGCAGACAAAGAGGTGCGGCTCTTGGCGGCGGTCATGACGAAAGAGAACAGACTTTGAACCAGCTTCTTGTTGAAATGGATGGTTTCGGTGCAAATGAAGGCGTTATCATGATAGCGGCAACAAACCGTCCTGATATACTTGACCCTGCACTTATGCGTCCGGGACGTTTTGACAGGCAGGTAATTGTCGGCAGACCTGACATAAAAGGCCGTGAAGAAATACTCAAAGTCCACGCAAAGGGGAAACCGCTTGCACCGGATGTTAATCTCAGAACAATAGCAAAAACAACAGCGGGTTTTACAGGTGCTGATCTTGAAAATCTTCTGAATGAGGCGGCACTTCTTGCGGCAAGAAGAAATCAGAAAGCTATCACTATGACAGAAGTAGAAGAAGCTACTATCAAAGTTGTTGTCGGAACAGAGAAAAAGTCGAGAGTAATGTCGGACAAGGAAAAGAAACTGACAGCTTATCATGAGGCAGGTCACGCAATCGCAACTTATTGCTCACCGACACAAGACCCTGTTCATCAGATTTCAATCATACCAAGAGGTATGGCAGGCGGCTTTACAATGTCATTACCGTCAGAAGACAGAAGCTATCGCTCAAGAAATGAAATGCTTGAAGAAATAGTTGTTCTTTTGGGTGGTCGTGTGGCTGAGGCAGTTGTACTTGACGATATTTCAACAGGAGCATCAAATGATATTGAAAGAGCTACAAATCTTGTATTCTCTATGCTCACCAAATATGGTATGAGTGAGAAGCTCGGTCCTATAACTTACGGTTCTTCCGACGGCGAATCATTTCTCGGAAGAGATTTCGGTTACAGTAAAACGTATTCTGAAAAAACAGCGGCACTTATTGATGCTGAAGTCAAGGAATATATCACTGATGGTTATAACAAGACTGAAAAAATTCTCAAGGATCACCTTCCCGAACTTCACCGTGTAGCACAATTTCTGTTTGAACATGAAAAAATGTCAGGCGATCAGTTTATATGTGCGATGGAAGGAAAAGATATTCCGGTTGAAGATGAGGAAGAAGATGAGGAAGACATTACAGTAACTAATGAATGATACAGCAATATTGATTGCAATACGATTCAGATAAGGAGTGCCCGAAAAGCACTCCTTATTCTTCACATTACAGGAGGATTTTTTATGGCGTTCAAAAAAATTACGGTAAAAGGTGCAAGAGAACATAATCTGAAAAATATCAATGTCGATATTCCAAGAGATGAATTGGTAGTTTTGACAGGGCTTTCGGGTTCGGGAAAATCTTCGCTTGCTTTCGATACGCTTTATGCGGAAGGACAAAGGCGATATGTTGAATCATTGTCGTCATATGCCCGTATGTTTCTTGGTCAGATGGATAAGCCCGATGTTGACAGCATTGACGGACTTTCACCGGCAATTTCCATAGATCAGAAAACTACGTCGAAAAATCCGCGTTCAACAGTTGGTACAGTGACCGAAATATATGACTATCTGCGTCTTATGTATGCAAGAATAGGTGTTCCTCATTGTCCTGTCTGCGGAAGAGAAATAAAACAGCAAACTGTCGATCAGATTGTGGATAAAGTTTTATCACTTCCGCAGGGAACAAAAATTCAGGTAATGGCACCGATAATACGCTCAAAAAAAGGACAGCATCAGAAAGAACTCGAATCTGCCGCAAAAAGCGGATTTGTGCGTGTCAGAGTGGACGGCATAATATATGATCTGTCTGAAAATATAACACTCGAAAAGAACAAGAAACATAACATAGAAGTTATTGTTGATCGTCTTGTGATAAAGGAAGATATACGTTCACGTCTTGCTGATTCTGTGGAAACAGCTTCAAAACTTGCCGGCGGATTGTGTATTATTGCCGTGCGTGACGGAGACGATATTCTGTTTTCACAGAATTATGCTTGTCCTGAGCATGGTGTTAGTATTGATGAACTGAGTCCGAGAATGTTTTCATTCAATAATCCGTATGGTGCCTGTAAAAAATGTACGGGTCTGGGTGTGTTTATGAAAATTGACATCAACCGCATAATTCCGGACTGGAGCAAATCGGTAAGGCAGGGTGCTATAAAAGGCAGCGGATGGGCAATGGATGGAAACAGTATTGCATCTATGTATTTTGAAGCACTAAGCGAAAAGTACGGCTTTTCTCTTGATGTGCCGATGAGTTCTTTATCGAAAGAAATCGTTGATGTTATTTTATACGGAACTAAGGGCGAAAAGATAACTGTACAGCGTAAAAGCGAATACGGCAGCGGCACTTATAAAACCGAATTTGAGGGAATTATAAATAATCTGGAGCGACGTTTCAAAGAAACCCAAAGCGCATGGGTAAAAGCTGAAATTGAAAGCTATATGACAACCGAACCTTGCGATGCCTGCAACGGAAAGAGACTTTCGCCGGAAAGTCTTGCGGTTACGGTAGGTGGTCTTAATATAAGCGAATTCTGCGATATGTCAGTTGAAAAGGCTCTTTCTTTCGTAAAAGAGACTAAGATGTCCGAACGTGAGAAAATGATTGCAAAATCTATTGCCAAGGAAATAGACAGCCGTCTGGAATTTCTGAACAGCGTTGGTTTGTCGTATCTCACACTTTCACGTTCTGCCGGCACTCTGTCAGGCGGTGAAAGTCAGAGAATTCGTCTTGCAACACAGATAGGGTCTTCACTTTCGGGAGTTCTTTATATTCTGGACGAGCCAAGTATAGGCTTGCACCAGCGTGATAATGACAAGCTTATCGCAACTTTGAAAAATCTTCGTGACCTCGGAAATACGGTTGTTGTTGTCGAGCATGACGAGGACACAATGTATGCCGCCGACCATATAATAGATATTGGTCCGGGAGCCGGAATTCACGGCGGAGAACTTGTATGTGCCGGTACGATAGACGATATAAAAGCCTGCTCACGTTCGGTGACAGGTCAGTATCTAAGCAAGACAAAGTTTGTACCTGTTCCGTCGGAAAGAAGAAAGGGCAGCGGCAAATTTTTGAAAGTTATAGGAGCATATCAGAACAATCTGAAAAATGTAGATGTGGAATTTCCTCTTGGAAAATTCATTTGCGTAACAGGAGTATCAGGTTCTGGGAAATCGTCGCTCATAAACGAAATACTGTACAAGCAGTTAGCATCAGATTTAAACAATGCCCGTCCCGTACCGGTGAAATGTAAAAAAATTACCGGAACTGAAAATCTTGACAAAGTTATTGATATAAACCAATCCCCGATAGGCCGTACACCGCGTTCAAATCCGGCTACTTATACCGGAGTATTCACGGATATAAGAGAGTTGTTTGCTCAGACAAATGAAGCAAAACTTCGTGGTTTCAATTCGGGACGATTCTCGTTTAATGTAAAGGGCGGACGTTGTGAAGCCTGTCAGGGAGACGGCATAATAAAAATCGAAATGCATTTTTTGCCTGATGTTTATGTACCGTGTGAAGTATGCGGCGGAAAGCGTTACAGCCGTGAGACACTGGAAGTAAAGTACAAAGGAAAATCTATCTATGACGTTCTTGAAATGACAGTAGAGGAAGGATGTCAGTTTTTTGCAAACCAACAGAAAATACTGAACAAACTTCAGACACTGAAAGATGTCGGATTGGGTTATATAAAGATAGGTCAGCCTTCTACAATGCTTTCCGGCGGTGAAGCACAGCGTATAAAACTTGCGACCGAATTGTCGAAACGTTCTACAGGAAAAACTGTTTATATACTGGATGAGCCTACGACAGGACTGCATATTGCAGATGTGCATAAGCTTATAGAAGTTCTGCAAAAATTTGTTGACGGCGGAAATACCGTAATTGTAATAGAGCATAATCTTGATCTGATAAAAACAGCCGACTATATAATTGATCTCGGACCGGAAGGCGGCGACGGCGGCGGAACGATAATAGCCTGTGGTTCTCCGGAAGAAATTGCGGAATGTCCCGATTCTTATACTGGACAGTATCTGAAAAAATATCTGAATTGATGGCGGTGAAACTGTGTTTGGATATTTGCAGCCTGATAAAGACGAACTGAAAATCAGAGATTATAAGGTGTACAAAAGCTTTTACTGCGGACTTTGCCGTCAGCTTGGTAAAGACTATGGTATAATTGCAAGACTGACTTTAAGCTACGACTGTACGCTGCTTGCACTGCTGTCAGTGTCTCTGAAAAATGAGGACTGTGCTTTTGTTAATAAGAGATGTGTCTGCAATCCGCTAAAAAAATGCTGCTACTGTATCGGTAAGAACGAAAGTATGCATTTTGCCGGTGCAGTATCAGTTATACTTACACATTACAAGTTTTTTGATACACTATCGGACGAAGGTTTTTTCAAAAAAATTGCAGCAAGATTTCTTTTGATTCTATTTCACGGAGCTTTCAAAAGAGCGGTCAGGGAATACCCTGAAATTGACAGACTGGCACAGAATATGATGAGCGAACAACAGAAGGCTGAATTTGACTGTGTTGGGATAGACCGTGCAGCGGAACCGACAGCGAATTTTCTTTCTGGACTCTGTGCAAATATTTCTGATGATGAGAAATATTTGCCGGAACTGAAAAAATTCTGTTACCTTATCGGAAGATGGATATATCTTGCAGATGCCTGTGACGATCTTGAAAAAGATGTGAAAAAAGGCAGTTTTAATCCGTTTGTCTCGAAATATAACGGTGATGTGCAGGAAACTATGAAGTATTGCAGAGAAGTTTTGAACATGACAACAGCACACATAATAATGGCGTATGACCGTTTGCCGTGCCACTCATACAAGGCGGTTACGGATAATATAATCTATTACGGACTTTATGCAAAACAGAAGTGGCTGACAGAAGAAAAATATATGAAGAATAGCGAGGACGAAAAAAATGTCATATCAGAATGATGAAATATGGAGTCTTATAACACAGGAAAAATTTAAAGAGGCAGAGGAAAAGATTCTTTTGACAGAAAATGATTCGGAAAAAGCAGAAGGAAGTTTTCTCTTGTCAAAAGTTTATGAGGAAAAAGGCTGGCTTGAATCTGCAAATGAATATGCTAAGAAAGCATATGAGATTGAACCCGAAAATGAGGAATATTCTGCATGGTTTGTTAAAATATCAGGAGAACGCGGCGGTGTCGGGCCAGAAGTAAAAAAACAAAAGTCTGGGTTATTTGGTCTCGGAAATTTAGACATAGGTGATTGTTGCAGCTGCTGCGAATGTGTGGTAGACTGTGCCGATTGTTTTACATAAAAACTATAAATGAGCAAATTTCTAATGCTTTCGTCAGATTGCACAAACCCCTCCGGCACTTCGTGCCACCTCCCCTAAAGGAGA